>JACCZX010000433.1 GCA_013695705.1 Burkholderiaceae bacterium
GAGCAGGGTGCGCCGGGGGACTCGGCTTATCTCTGCGTCAGCGGCCGGTTGCGCGTTTATGTACGCGACGGCGAGGGTGCACAGCGCATGGTGCGTGAGCTGTCACGTGGCGAGGTGATCGGCGAGATGAGCCTTTATACGAGAGAGCCGCGAACCGCAACGGTCATCGCGTTGCACAAAACGGTTTTGGTCAACTCGACAAGCAGCATTTTGATGAACTGCTCGCTCTCAGCCCGCAGGTCTCGGTTACCTTCACACGCCAGATCATTCGCCGCCTGCAGACCGAGCATTTGCGGCTTCCGGTGCCAGCGCCGGTCACGATTGGCGTGCTACCGGTGACCGATGGCATTGCACTCGACGGTTTCGCGCGGCGGTTAGCAAAGCAGCTGCGGCGCTTTGGGCGTGCGTGTGTTGTCGACGCCGCGGAAATGGACCGCGTACTGGGTGAGCCAGGGGTTGCGCTCAGCGACGATAGGGGAGCGCACACGCGCATCACCCACGCACTCGATGCGCTCGAAGCCGAGCATGATTTCGTCTTGCTGCTGGCGGGAACAGGTACCCGGACCGTGGACGCGCCGCTGCGTAGACCATAGCGATGAGCTGCTCCTCGTGGCGGACTCAACGCAACCCCTGCAGTGCATGCGATTGAAGAGGCTTGTCTCGCCCAACGCGCGGCGCGCAGCGAGGCAGCCGAGATTCTGCTGCTGCTGCACCCGGCCGATCTGACGACGCCGCGCAACACCAGCGCGTGGCTCGCGCGGCGTCCGGTCACTGGCCACGCGCATATCAGGCCCGAGCTCGATCGCGATATCGCACGCCTCGCGCGGCTGTTCGCGCGCAAGGCGGTCGGCCTCGTGTTCGCCGGCGGCGGTGCGCGCGGCTTCGCGCATCTCGGGATCCGGCGCGCTTTGCAGGAACAGGGCATCGAGATCGATTGTGTCGGCGGCACCAGCATTGGCGCTGTGTTGGCGTCGCTGGTGGCCGCTGATCCGCCGGTCGAAAAAGCGATCGGCATCGCGCGCAAATCGTACAGCGTCAATCCGACCGGCGACTACAACTGATTGCCGCTGATCTCGCTAATCAAGGGCCGCCGGGTGCGCGCCGCGATCGACAGATCGCTGGGTGAGCTGGCGGGCGCTCGAATCGCCATCGAGGATCTGTGGAAGACGTATTTTTGCGTAGCGACCAACTATTTGCAGGCGCGCGAGCAGCAGGTGCGCAGCGGCGACCTCGCGCGGGCGCTGCTGACGAGCATCGCGATTCCGGGTGCGCTGCCGCCGGTCGTGCACGACGGCGATCTGTTGTGCGACGGCGGCACCTTCAACAATTTTCCGGTCGATGTGATGCGCGACATGCGCGGCGTCGGAACGGTGATTGGCGTCGACCTCGGCGCACGCACCCCGCGTCGGCTGGAGTTCGACGAAGTACCCGATACCTGGGCGCTGCTGCGCGACCGGCTCCGGCCGCGCAACAAGCGGCGCTACCGCCTGCCCTCGCTGACTGCTTACCTGCTCAACATGAACATTTTGTACAGCATTTCGCGCCAGCAGCAGTTACGCGAATTGACCGACGTGTACTTCAGCCCGCCACTGCACAGGGTGGGACTGCTGCAGTGGTCACGCTTCGACCAGATCGTGACGCAGGGAGACGATCACGCGCTCGAGGTGCTCGGGGCTCAGCGACTCGCAGCGTTCGGCGCTCGGCGTGACGACGTGACCAGGAGCACGATCTATCCAGTCGGCGAAAGCCAGCAGCGCAGCTTCGGGTAACTCGTCGCCATACATGCGCCGCGCGAACGCGAGCCGGCGCTCGCGGCTCGTCAGCGTCGGCGGCAGTGACGACTCAACGATCGTGCGCGCAGTCTCAAACATCGAAGCGGCAATTCTCATTCGCTCCTCGGGCGTCATCTGCTGATAGCGATCCGCGACCATCCGCGCCATTTCTGGCGATGTATCACTCACGACTGAATCTCGTTTCATAGTTCACCTATACCCAGACGATTAGCCCAATCGGCGATGTACTGCGTATCGATAGTCGGTGCCAGCAATGCGGCGTGGCGCGGTGTGGCGCCAGTCAAACCATGACCAGCTCGGCCCGCGTCGCCACCGCGCTACGAATGGCATCGTCGACTTGCCAGTCCCACCCGTCGACCCAGCCCGCGTCGAAGTCCGTCACGCTGACGGCCTGGCGCAACCTGTCGAGTTCTGCCTGCCAGCGTTGCTCGCTGCGCGGCGACCGCACCAGCCCCAGCCGTTCGCGCGACCTGGCGGCAGCGGCTGCAAGACGTACCGCGACGTTGACGTTGCCTTCGGCATGCGCAAGCGCCACATGGTCTTCGAGGCAGCCCAGCAATTCCTCCCGCATCTCAAAGGCACAGAAGGTCTTCAGCGCATCGCCGAGCCGGTTCCGGGCCGATGTCGACTCACCGTCCTGGAGATCCGCCCTGCCCAACCACCGGAGCGCATTCGCCTCGACGCGCTTGTCGCCGGCGTCCAGGGACACGCTCAGTGCGCGGGCAAAGCGCAGGCGC
>JACCZX010000435.1 GCA_013695705.1 Burkholderiaceae bacterium
CAACTGGTGACCACGATGAACGCCATCAAAGTTGCCAACCGTTAACGCGCAGGGAACACGATCCAAAGCGGGCGGAATGCCACGAAATATTTTCATTTAAGCGAGGTGGCGCAACGCCAGAGCTGCGCTTAAGTATACGTTCGAGCGATGCATCGTCTTGATTTATCGAGTGTTTGCGCGATTCATCACATATGCGCCGGTACAATGCCGGCGATGACGATCAAGAACATCGTCGTGCTCGTGTCGGGGCGCGGCAGCAATTTGCAGGCGCTGCTATTTAGCGCGACAAACGAGCGTTGGGAGATAGAGCCCGGCGCGCGCATCGCCGCAGTCATCAGTGACCGCGACGACGCCGAGGCGCTGGGCGTCGCGCGAGCGCACGGCATACCGGTTCACGTTGTTTCGCATGCCGAGCCGACCTCACGCGTCGCACTCGAAGCAAGTCTGTCCCAAGTTATCGACGGCTATGCGCCAGCGCTGGTGGTCCTGGCGGGATTCATGCGCGTTCTGACGCCGCAGTTTGTGCGTCGTTATTTGGGACGGCTGATAAATATTCACCCCTCGTTACTGCCGTCGTTCCCGGGGTTGAACACTCATCAGAGGGCATTGCAAGCGGGCGTGCGCATTCATGGTGCAACTGTCCATTTCGTATCGGCAGAGGTCGATGCGGGTGCAATCATTGCGCAGGCGGCGGTACCGGTGTTTGCGGACGATGACGAGGCATCCCTTGCGGCGCGCGTTCTGCAACAGGAGCATCGCTTGTTGCCGCGAGTGGTGCGTAGAGTGCTTGAAGGACGCGTGCAATTGAGCCAACAGCGTGCGGTGCTGCGCGACGTCGCGCGCGACGAACTATCGTTGCTCGTTTCATGAAAACACGCTCATCCGATCGCGATCAACGCTACACACGCAACAAGCGCGACGACCCAAAATTCAAGCCGCCATTGCGCGGGTCGGGGCCACCACGTGACGGAGTCCGTGTTGCTCCAGGGCGTCCGGAACGCGGCGATGCCGCTCCTGGTTATTCGTCGACCAGTCGCATCACATCGCTGGTCGTCGATTCGCTCGCCACTTTGCTCGCGATCATTTTTAAATTCGATGGCCCGTCGGATGTGCTGATGTCGCGCTTTTTTCGCATGCATCCGGCGCTGGGTCAGCGCGACCGCGGACTGATCGCCGAGGCTGTGTTCTTTGCGCTGCGGCGCTATGCGACGCTGCAATGGATGATGCAGCCGGCGCATCCCGCGCGCGCTCCCAGGCTCGCTGCGCTGGTGACACTCGCGCGCCAACATGGAACCGATGCGATGGACGAGCGCGCATTGCGCGGCGACGCCAGTGCGGTCAAGCGCGCGCTCGAAGTCGATCTGGCGTCGGCGCCGAACGCGGTGCATGCGGAGCTACCCGACTGGCTGTTTGCGCAGATCGAACTGCAGTACCCGGATGCCGTTGCGCTGATCGATGCGCTGAAGGAAAGTGCGCCGCTCGACTTGCGAGTCAATTCGATCAAGGCGACGCGCGAGGACGTGCTCGAGGAACTCGCTGCTCATCATGTGGGCGCGATGCCCACCCGGCATTGTCCCGATGCGATTCGTTTGTCGATCAAACCCGCGCTGACGAGTTGGCCCGCCTATCGTGAAGGCCGTATCGAAGTGCAGGACGAAGGTAGCCAGCTGATCGCGCGGTTGCTGCAGCCGCGCCGCGGGCAAATGGTGGTCGATTTTTGCGCTGGCGCGGGCGGTAAAACGCTTGCGATAGGCGCGCTGATGAGATCGAGTGGACGGTTGTATGCGTTCGACATCAACGAAAAGCGGCTGGCGGGACTTGGCCCGCGCTTAAAACGCAGCGGATTGTCCAACGTGCATCCGGTGGTGATTCGCAGCGAATCGGACGTTCGGGTCAAGCGCTTAAACGGCAAATGTGATCGCGTGCTGGTCGACGCGCCGTGTTCCGGCAGTGGAACGCTGCGGCGCAATCCAGATCTGAAATGGCGCTTCAGCGAAACTGAGTTTGCGCGCGTCAACGACGTACAGCGTTCGATATTGCGGGCCGCAGCGCGCCTGGTCAAATCCTCGGGGCGTTTGGTGTACGCAACGTGCTCGCTGCTGGAAGGCGAGAACCAGCACGTGGTCGACGCATTTTTAAGCGAGCATGCGGATTTCGACCTGATACCCGCTGCCACCGTCCTGCGCGCGCAATCGATCGACGTCGAGCACGCTGCGCGCTTCGCACCTTATTTCGTAATGCTGCCGCATTTGCACGCGACCGATGGTTTTTTTGCGGCGGTGTTCGAGCGCAGGTGACGGTCAGGATGACGCACCGGCAAACGTTGTTCGAACACGTGCTGCGCACATTGCAGAACGAGCTCGCGCAACCGCCGCAGGCGTTGCAGCTCGCAATCATCGGTGTCGCGTTGCTGGCGGCGTGGTTTAGCGCGAGCCGCGTTCGGCAACGAACTCAGGCTCGCCTGCACGACGCGGCCACTTCAGCGCACAGCGTCCGTGTCGACGTCCTGCGTTTCTCGATCGCAGGGTTTCGTCGCCTCGCATTTCCTGTCGTTGCAATGCTTCTAGTGGCACTCGGCGGGCTGATGCTGCACATTGGCGAAGTCGCAGTGCTGCGCGACATGCACTTGCTCCGGTTGGCGTTTTTGTTGCTGGGCGCGATGGCGGCGATCCGGTTGTTCGTATACATCCTGCGCCGTTCGCTGCCGCGTGCCGCCTGGATCGGCAGCTTCGAGGTTGGTATTTCGGTGGCGATCTGGATCATGGTGGCGCTGCAGGTCACCGGGCTGCTGAATGACTTGGTCGATTACCTCGACACGGTCCGCTTTCCCGTCGGCAAGCCGCCGCTGACGCTGTGGGATTTGCTGGCGGGCGCTGTCAGCGTCGTGTTGACCGTACTGGCGGCGCTCTGGGCCGGATCGGTGATTGAGTCGCACCTGATGAATGCCAAGGCACTGACGCCCAATTCGCGTGTGGTTGTCGCACGGTTGACCAAGGCTTTGTTGACTATTTTGGCCGTGCTGGTGGCGTTGTCGTTTGTGGGCATCGATCTGACGCTGCTGTCGGTATTCGGCGGCGCGCTTGGCGTGGGGCTCGGTCTCGGGCTGCAGCGTATTGCCAGCAACTACGTCAGCGGGTTCATCATCCTGCTCGATCGCAGCTTGTCGATCGGCGACATGATCACCGTCGATAAATACTATGGCGCGGTGGCGCAAATCAATGCGCGCTATACGGTGATCAAGTCGCTCGATGGCACCGAGACTATTGTTCCAAACGAAATGCTGGTATCGACTCCTGTGATCAATCATTCATATAGCAGCACCTCGGTGCAGGTCGTGCTGAAGTTGTCGATTGCATACAGCGCCGATGTTGATCGCGCACTTCAGATACTGACCGAGGTGGCTGCGACACCGGCGCGCGTACTGGACGATCCGGCGCCAACAGCGTTCATCAGCGGATTCGGTGAGGCCGGAATTGATCTGCAAATCGGTTTCTGGATTCGCGATCCGGAGGCAGGCAACCTGCCGATCAGATCTGAAATTGCGCGCGCGGTGCTCGAAAGATTTCGTCAGGAAGGGATTGAAATTCCCTCTCGTCAGCGCGATATGCGAGTTAGCTATATTCCGAGCGCTCCGGGCTCGCTTACCGGTTCGGGCCAAGCGAGCGCGCCAGTTTTCACGGGCTCGCCCCTGCCGGGTGAACGTTAGAAAAACGGCAGTGGGACGCCGGTTTAGTAGCGCTTTGTCACCACGTGCTGCGTACAATGAACTAATCGTGCCTGGCCAGTCTGACAGCCAACCGAACAATCGAAAGAAGTGAAGGAACTAATGCATGTATCTGCTTGAATTTTTGGATGGTGGCCTGCTGCAGTTGAGTTGGTGGCAGTTGATCCTCGCAGCGCTCATCCTGACTCACATCACGATCGCTAGCGTCACAATTTTCCTGCATCGCAGCCAGGCGCATCGCGCGGTTGATCTGCATCCCGCGGCGTCTACGTTCTTCCGCGCCTGGTTATGGTTGACCACTGGAATGGTGACCAAGGAGTGGGTGTCGGTGCATCGCAAGCATCACGCCAAATGCGAAACTAGTGATGACCCGCACAGTCCGCAAACGCGCGGGATCAACACCGTGCTGTGGACCGGCTCCGAGCTATACATGGAAGAGGCTGAGAACGCCGAGACCCTGTCGCGCTATGGCCATGGAACACCCGACGACTGGCTCGAGCGGAATTTGTTTTCGCGCTTCACCTGGCAAGGCGTCGGCATCATGCTGGGCTTGGATTTGATCCTGTTCGGCTTTGCCGGGCTGGCGATCTGGGGCGTGCAGATGCTCTGGATCCCGTTCCATGCAGCCGGTGTCATCAACGGCATCGGACATTGGTGGGGCTATCGCAACTACGACTCGCCCGATGCCAGCAACAACATCGTGCCGTGGGGCATCTGGATCGGTGGCGAGGAGCTTCACAACAATCATCACACCTATCCGACATCTGCCAAGTTTTCCAGCAAGTGGCACGAGTTCGACATCGGCTGGGTCTACATCCGCACCTTGCAGGCGCTTGGGCTGGCGAAAGTGCTACGCGTCGCGCCGAAAGCGACGGTCGCCGAACCGAAGCGCCTGGTCGACCTCGAAACGCTGCAGGCTGTCATTACGAACCGATACGATTTACTGGCGAAATATGCGCGCTCGTTGAAGGTTGCGCATCGCGACGAATTGCAGCGGCTGCAATTGTCGGGCGACGATCATGCCCGCTTCTCGAGATTGCGGCGCGTGCTGCGCAAGGGTGACATCTCCCAGTTGCCGGCGGCCGAGCAACACTCGTTATCCGATTTTATGAAACAAAGCGGCGTCATTAAAACGCTGGTCGAAATGCGTACCGAGCTGCTCGCCACGTGGGAGCGCTCATCGGTTTCGCGCGAGCAGATGCTTACCCACTTGCAGGACTGGATTCGCCGGGCCGAGGCAAGCGGCATTCACGCACTACAGGAAGCTGCGCTCAGAATGCGCAGTTACCGACCCGCAGCGGCATAACGAAGCCCTCAAATAAAAAGCCCGGCGACGCCGGGCTTCTTTTTGACCTTGCCTGACTACTTCAGCTTGATCTCTTTGTACGCGACGTGCTTGCGCGCCACCGGGTCGAACTTACTGAATTGAAGTTTATCGGGAGTCGTCTTTTTATTCTTGGTGGTGGTGTAGAAGTGTCCGGTCCCGGCCGTCGACTCAAGCTTGATTTTTTCGCGCGCGCCTTTTGCCATATCGCTTCCTTCCTGACTAGATTTCGCCGCGCGCGCGTAGATCGGCGAGCACGACGTCGATACCGAGTTTGTCGATGGTACGCAGCGCCGCGTTGGTCACGCGCAAGCGCACCCAACGATTCTCACCTTCGACCCAGAACCGCCGATACTGCAGATTCGGCATGAAGCGACGCTTGGTTCGATTATTGGCGTGCGAAACATTGTTGCCGACCATCGGGCGTTTGCCGGTTACTTGACATACGCGTGCCATTGAAGCTCCCTTGATATTGTGCAATTCTGAAGGCCGCGCAGTATAAAGGTTTGTTGGTTAAAGCAATCCGCGCTCTGCAAATGAAACTGTCGCGGAGCCGGCGACGATCAGATGATCGAGCACCTTCACATCGACCAGCGACAGCGCCTGCTTCAAATTGGCTGTTAAAAGCTCGTCGGCACGGCTGGGTTCGGCAATTCCGGAAGGGTGATTGTGCGCAAAGATCACTGCCGCGGCGTTGTGTTTCAGTGCGCGCTTTACGACCTCGCGTGGATAAACGCTGGTCTGAGTCAAAGTCCCGCGGAACAGCTCTTCAGTCACCAGCAACCTGTTCTGTGCGTCCATAAAAAGCGCGACGAATACTTCATGCTCGAGGTGACTCAACGTGAGTCGTAGAAAATCGCGCACTTTGCCTGGCGATGACAGCAGCGTGTCGCGCTTTACTTCTTCCTGTAACGCACGGCGGGCGAGCTCGAGCACTGCCTGCAGCTGTGCGTACTTGGCTGGCCCGAACCCGCTGATTTCCGCAAGCTCCGTGGCGCGCGCTGCGAACAGTCCGTTGAGCCCGCCAAAGCGTGCGAGCGCGTCGCGTCCGAGGTCGATCGCCGATTTTCCTCGCGTCCCTGTGCGCAAGAAGACCGCAAGCAGTTCCGCTTCTGACAGCGCCTGCGCGCCACTGGCCAAAAGGCGCTCACGCGGGCGCTCGCCCTCGGGCCAATCTTTGATCGCCACTCTGCAGACCTCGACTAAACTCACTGCCATGGGATTTGTCGATCGTAACGCGCTGCTCGCGGTTCCTTTTGTATGAGCGCGATGGAGGTGGTTCTGGCGCAGCCGCGCGGCTTTTGCGCGGGGGTCGATCGCGCAATCGAAATCGTCGAGCGTGCGCTTGCGAAGCACGGTGCGCCGATTTATGTCCGGCATGAGATCGTTCACAACAAGTTCGTGGTCGAGAGTCTACGTACGCAGGGCGCAGTGTTCATCGACGAGCTTGATCAGGTGCCGGCGGGGGGCATCGTGGTGTTCTCGGCGCACGGCGTATCGAAAGCGGTTCAGCTAGACGCGCAGCGGAGAAGTCTTCATGTGTTCGACGCGACGTGTCCACTGGTCACAAAGGTGCATGTCGAAGTCGCAAAGATGCGCGCGGCCGGACGTGAGATCGTGATGATCGGCCATCTCGGGCATCCCGAAGTCGAAGGCACGATGGGCCAAAGCGATGGCGGAATGCATCTGGTCGAAAGTATCGAAGACGTTGATCGATTGCAGGTGCGAACACCGGACGCACTCGCCTACGTTACCCAGACGACGTTGTCGCTGGATGACGCGGCCGCAATCGTGGCAGCGCTGAAGGCGCGGTTCCCGACCATTGCGGAACCCAAAAAAACGGACATTTGCTACGCGACACAAAATCGGCAGGACGCGGTCAAATTCATGGCGCCGCAAGTTGATGTGGTCATCGTGGTCGGCAGCGAAAACAGCTCGAATTCGAACCGGCTGCGCGAAGTGGCGCAGCGATTTGGCGTGCCGGCCTACCTCGTCGATAGCGCCGATGATCTTGATCCGGAGTGGGTGCGAAACCGGCGCCGAATCGGCGTGACCGCCGGTGCGTCGGCGCCTGAATCGCTGGTCAGCGCGTTGATCGAGCGGCTTAAGCAACTGGGCGCCGAAAGTGTCAGGCCGCTCGATGGCGTGCAGGAAAAAGTGGTGTTTCCGTTGCCCAAAGGGCTTAGTCAGGCGGCGGCGTGAGTGAAGTAGACAACCAAAAAATGTCGGAGACGAAAAAATGACTCAGTGGCTGCGGGCGAATTTGTTGATCGGGCTGATCGGACTGGTGAGTAGCGCGCTCAGTGTGGCGCAGGCACAGCCGATCGAAGTGGAGGGACAGAAATTCGAGCCTACCGTGCAGGTCGGCGGTCAAACGTTGAATTTAAACGGCGTCGGACTACGAAGGCGCGCGATTTTCAAAGTGTATGTAGCTGGCCTGTACGTAGCACAGAAGAGCACGAACGCTGCCGCTCTGATCAACGACAAAGGCGCGCGGCGGGTTTCGCTGCGAATGCTGCGCGACGTCGATGCCGATAGTTTCATCGATTCGTTCAACGACGGATTGAAAAACAATCTGTCGGAGGTGCAACTGGCTTCGCTCAAGCCGCAGATCGATGCGTTGGCGGCGACGTTGAAATCGATTGGCGAGGCTAAAAAAGGCGACGCGATTAATTTTGACTACACGCCCGAGAGCGGCACTCGGATCAGCGTCAATGGCCAGGAGCGTGGCAATGCGATCGTGGGCGCTGACTTCTTCCCCGCGGTCATGCGTATCTGGCTGGGTGAAAAGCCGGCAGATGAATCGTTGAAGAAAGGGATGTTGGGTGCCTAAGACGCGGGCATCGGATCCAAGTCGCAGCCCGCCAGACGCTGCCGCACAGTTTGACGCAATAGTGCAGCTCCCGTTTGGTTTTGTCGGGATTCGGACGGCGGGGGATTTGATTCAGGAAATTTTGTTTTTAAGCGACAGCGTGCAGTGCAAAGCGGCCAGCACCGCGTCGGCGCAACGTGCAGTTGATCAACTGATTGCTTATTGCGCGAGCGGTGCTGCCATCGATATGCCGCTGGCAATATCAGGAACAGAATTTCAACAGCGAGTCTGGCGCGAGATCCGCCGCATTCCGCGTGGAGAAACGAGATCGTACGGAGCTATCGCGCGCCAGCTTGACAGCGCCGCTCGCGCCGTCGGCCAGGCGTGTGGTGACAACCGTTTGCCGTTAGCGATTCCGTGCCATCGCGTGGTCTCGGCCTCTGGCATCGGCGGGTTTGCGCACCATCGCGGAGGCAGCTACGAGCGCGTCAAGCGCTGGCTGCTGTTGCACGAGGCCTGCGACGGGTTCAGTTTGTCTGAACCCGCCTAGTCTCATCGTGCGGCGTGATGATGGTCACTAAGCCGCAGCAGCAAGCTCGCGCGAATCATCAGCCGGCGGCTGACGCGCTGATCGATACGTTTGCCGACGCCGTTTGGCTGGAAGACGGCCTTTCGCGTAACACGTTGATTGCTTACCGGCGCGATCTCGCAGGACTTTCCGACTGGCTCAACCGACGCGATCTGATGCTCGCGTCGGCGCGCGAGGTCGACCTCGCACAATACTTCGCCGATAAACACGCATCGACACTGGCGGCGACCGCGAATCGGCGCCTTGCGGTGCTACGCCGATTTTATCGCTGGGCAATCAGGGAGGGTCGAGTTGCAACCGACCCGACTACACGGCTCAAGGGCGCGCGGCCGCCGCCGCGATTCCCAAAGGCGTTGTCAGAGCAGCAGGTGGAAGCGCTGCTGCGTGCTCCCGATATCGAAAGCGCCCTAGGTTTGCGCGATCGCGCGATGCTGGAGTTGTTGTATGCGACCGGCCTGCGCGTTTCCGAGCTGGTCGGACTGACGGTGACGCAGCTCTCGCTGACCGAGGGGCTGGTGCGCGTGTTGGGAAAAGGGGGCAAGGAGCGGATCGTTCCGCTCGGCGAAGAAGCGCGCCATTTTGTCGAGCGCTATTTGAAGCAATCGCGCGGCGCCATTCTTGGCGAACGGGTTGCCGACGCGGTATTCGTCACGCGCCGCGCCAGTTCAATGAGCCGGCAAATGTTCTGGCTGCTTATCAAGCGATACGCTGCGCGCGCGCAGATCGACGCCCCGTTGAGCCCTCATGGATTGCGTCACGCGTTCGCAACACATTTGCTCAATCATGGCGCCGATTTGCGCGTGGTGCAGCTGTTACTGGGCCATGCCGATATTTCAACCACGCAAATTTATACGCACGTAGCGCGCGCACGTCTAAAGGCACTGCACGCGCAGCATCATCCACGCGGCTAAGGTGATGACGAATTCGGCAGGTCCGGCCTAGACTCGATCGATGCAAATGGTCGCTCTGCTTGTGGCAGCCGTCGCCGGTTATTTGGCCGGCTCGATACCGTTTGCCGTCATCGTCAGCCGGACGATGGGTTTGGCCGATCCACGCACGTACGGATCGGGCAATCCCGGCGCTACCAATGTGTTGCGGTCGGGAAGCAAGCTTGCCGCCGTGCTGACGTTGCTCGGTGATGGCTTCAAGGGGTGGCTCGCGGTCTGGCTCGCGATGCGCTTTGGTCCGCGTTATGGGATAGGTGACGCCGGGGTTGCGTTGGTCGCGCTAACGGTATTCCTCGGCCACGTGTGGTCGATTTTTCTGCGCTTTCGTGGTGGCAAGGGCATTGCCACCGCAGCGGGCGTGATCATCGCGCTTAATCCATGGCTCGCGCTCGCGACGGCTGTCACCTGGCTTATCGTCGCCGTCTTCTTTCGCTACTCCTCGCTGGCGTCGATCGCGGCCTCTGTCTTCGCGCCGTTTTATTCCGCGTTCGGATGGGGATTCGATGCGCGTTTCGTGGTCCTGGTGCTGATAGCGGCAGTCAGTGTTTATCGGCACCGCGTCAACATAAAGAATCTGCAGGCAGGCACCGAGCGGCGCATTGGCGAAAAGCGTGCGATGGCAAATTAGGTGGTGCGTTAGGCGGTCGAATCGGCAAGTGACCAACGGGGACGTACCGAAAAGCCAAGTCCGTTAACGTTTTGGGGCGACGCGCGCTTCATCTTTGCGAGCCCGGCAAGCGCGATCATTACGCCATTGTCCGTACACAACTCGAGCGGTGGAAAAAAAACGCGGGCGTCGCGTCGTGCAACTTCACTCGTCAAACGTGTCCTAAGCTGCTGATTGGCGCCGACGCCGCCGGCGACCACCAGTGTTTTCGATCCGGTCCGCTCAAGTGCCCGTATTGCCTTTGCCGCCAGCACATCGACCATGGCTGTAACGAATTCGAGTGCAATATCAGCCCGTGACTGCTCGCACAAATTACTGGCGCCCAGGCGCCGCACGGCAACTGACACCGCGGTTTTCAATCCGCTGAAACTGAAGTCGAGGTTGTCCTGAGCAAGCATCGGGCGCGGCAGTTTCAGCTCCCCTGGGCTGCCGAATTCCGCAAGACGCGATATCGCCGGGCCGCCCGGGTAACCCAGCCCCAGCAACTGCGCTGTCTTGTCGAACGCTTCGCCGGCCGCGTCGTCGAGCGTTTCGCCCAGAAGTTCGTAAACGCCGCACTCGGCAACACGCATTAGCTGCGTATGACCTCCGGAAACGAGCAGCGCAATGAACGGAAACTCGGGGGCCGGACGCGACAGCATCGGCGAAAGCAAATGACCCTCAAGATGATGCACATCGATCACCGGTCGATCCAGCGCGTAACCCAACGCGTGGCCAATGCTGGCGCCCACCAGCAGCGCCCCCGCCAGGCCCGGACCTGCGGTCACCGCAATGGCGTCAATGTCCGATAGCTGGCGCGCGGCGTCCCGCAACACTTTGTCAAGCAGTGGCAGAACGCGGCGGATGTGATCGCGCGACGCTAGTTCCGGCACCACGCCGCCATAGGCCACGTGCATGTCGACTTGCGAATGGAGGTGCTGGGCGAGGACTCCCGTGTCGCTGTCGAGCAGTGCGAGACCGGTTTCGTCGCACGAAGTTTCGATGCCGAGGACAAGCATGAGGCAAGTGTAAGAGAGGCTGCGGGTGACTTGCGGCCTGAAAACGGAGTCGGTTAGAATCACGGGCTTGACTCGACGCGAACGCCAACAGCCCCAGCGCACTTCTGACCGATGCCTACCATTCGCCTCAAAGAAAACGAGCCATTTGAAGTGGCTTTGCGCCGCTTCAAGCGGACGATCGAAAAAAGCGGCCTGCTGACCGAGTTGCGTGCGCGCGAGTTTTACGAAAAGCCTACCGCTGAGCGCAAACGCAAGCGCTCTGCTGCAATCAAGCGTCACTTCAAGCGCCTGCGTGGCCAGATGTTGCCAAAGAAGATGTACTAATCTGCTGCGGCAGAGGATTCAGTTGCAGCAGTGGGCAACAAACCAAGCGCGCCGCGGCGCGCTTTATTTTTTGGGGACGCCCAGATGTCAGCAACGCCACTGAAAGATCGCATCACCGACGACATGAAAGATGCGATGCGGGCGAGAGACGCCGCACGTCTGTCGGCAATCCGGTTGTTACTGGCGGCGATCAAGCAAAAAGAAGTCGACGAACGCGTTGTCGTTGATGACGCCGCGGCGCTGGCGATCGTCGAAAGGCTGATCAAGCAGCGCAAGGACTCGATCGAACAGTTCGAGAAAGCCGGCCGAATCGATTTGGCCGACAAAGAAAAGGCCGAGCTTGCTTTACTGACCGCGTATTTGCCGCAGCAGATGTCGGACGTTGAGTTGGCTGCGGCGATCGACGCCTCGCTGGCAGAGTCGGGCGCAGTGGGTCCGCAAGCGATGGGCAAGGTGATGGCGCTACTCAAGCAGAAGATCGCCGGTAGAGCCGATATGGGAAAGGTTTCTGCGCTGGTCAAGCAGCGGCTTGCCTGACGCTGACGGGCCCGCGTCGCCGATGCGTACACTTTCGCGACACCCATGATTCCGCAGAGTTTCATCCAGGACTTGCTGGCGCGCGTCGATATCGTCGAAGTCGTGACGCGCTATGTGCAGTTAAAAAAGGCCGGCCAGAATTTCCTCGGCTTGTGCCCGTTTCACGCGGAAAAGTCTCCATCGTTCACCGTCAGCCCGTCGAAGCAGTTTTTTCATTGCTTCGGCTGCGGCGCGCACGGCAGCGCGGTGGGATTCATCATGGAGCACCGTGGCATCGGTTACGTTGATTCGATCCGCGATCTGGCTCAGATCGCGGGCATGCAGGTTCCCGAGAGTGAGCGCGCTGCCGAATCGCACTCGAAAATTCGCGGAGTCACCGACACGCTGGCACGCGCTGCGGAGTTTTATCGCGCGCAACTCAAGGACAGCCCCGCTGCAATCGATTACTTGAAACGGCGCGGTGTCAGCGGACAAACCGCGGTGCGTTTCGCGCTCGGCTACGCCCCCGACAACTGGCAGCCGCTGCGCGGAGCCTTCGAGCAGTACGACGATTCGCGCCTGGTCGAAGCGGGTTTGGTCATCGCCGATGAAGCAAAGCGGTATGACCGCTTCCGCGGCCGCGTGATGTTCCCGATTCGCAGCGCGCGCGGTCAGGTGATCGGCTTTGGCGCACGTATCCTCGATGCCGGTGAACCGAAGTATCTGAACTCGCCCGAAACCGCGGTCTTTCGCAAAGGGCAGGAGCTGTACGGCTTGCACGAGGCGCGCGACGCAATCCGCAAGTCCGGCCGGGCGATCGTCGCCGAGGGATATATGGACGTGATCCGTCTGGCGCAATCCGGTTTCGAAGAATCGGTTGCGGCACTTGGCACGGCCATTACCAGTGCGCATGTCAGCGCGGTTTTCAAAGCCGCTGATCATGTGATTTTTGCGTTCGACGGCGATGCTGCCGGACGTAAGGCACAGCGTCGTGCGCTGGAAGCTGTGCTGCCGGTAATGGCCGACACCAAGCGTGCGAGCTTCGTGCTGCTGCCGGAGGGCGAAGACCCGGATAGCCTGATCGGTGCCAAGGGCGCTGCGGGTTTCGAATCCGCATTAAAACGTGCGCTGCCGCTATCTCAGTTTTTTATTCGATCGGTAAGCGGCGCGATGGATGGTCGGCCACCCGGCAGCGCTGAAGAGCGCGCTGCTCTGCTAAGCGAGGCGAAGCCGCTGCTGCTTTCGATGGCGCCTGGCGCGATGCGCCTGCAATTGTTGCGCGATCTTGCCGAAGTGACACGCACGCCGCTGGATTCCATCGAAGCGCTGTACGGTTTGCGTAAGGCGCCGTTGCGCCGGGCTCCCGGCCAAGAGCGGCGCACACCGCACATGGAAGTGGGTGATCTGAAGCTTGGCATCCTGCAACAATTGCTTGCGCATCCGCTGCTGGCCCGTGAATTCAATCAGCAGGTCATCGACGAGCATTTGCAAGGCAATGACCGTGTGGATCTGGAAATAATTGAGGTTTGGCGTGCTGCGACTTCGAGCACGGCGTCCGAGGCTGCGGCCCTTAGTCACGGGGCACTGCTCGAGCTGCTGACCGAAAGCGAGCACGCCAACCAATATCGCGCGCTCGCCGCACAGGAAATGGAGATCGAAACCGGCGTCGAAATGGCGCGTCAGATCGTCGACGAAGCATTTTCGAAGTTGAAATTGCGACGGTTCGAGCGGGACCGGACCGATCGGCTTGCAGACTATGAGCGTGAGCCTTCGCCGCAGCGGCTTACCGCTTACCGCGAGGCGGATCAGGCTTATATGCAGGCCCGGGGTGCCGCGTTGCCGGAGCTGGTGGCGCGCTAGCAACCCCACGCAACGCTTTTAGATCAAATCGGAATCTTTTGCGGCAAATTACTCCGAGCCGTGGTAAATTGTTCGGTTGCAGACGTTCACCACCCTTGGACTTGGTCCGAAGTGACGTCTTGGCGCCCAGGAGATCGCGAAAGATCGGTGGCGCGAAGTAAATATCGATCGGCAGTGTGCGCAATGACCGGAACGCGATCCTCGGATCAGACGTTGGGTCAATCGGATCTCGCAAGCGACGCCACGATCGAGAATCGACCGAACTTTGGTCGGCAGAGATGGGGCATGGGGCTGCTGTGGCCGGAGGTGCCGGATTTCTGCTGCTAGAGGCGCGGCTTGGTTGAGAAGGCTCATTTGGACCCAATGATGTGTTTGTCGATTGCGCACCGGGCAGCTTCCCTGCTCCATGTCGCTTTCGGCAATGAAACGATCAGGCGCCAGCGACGCGCCGATCGAAACAGGTGACACGATGGCATTGAGAAAAGTGGAAGCAAGAAAGTCAGACGCGAAGAGCAAACCGTCCCGCGCGGTGCCGTTAGACGAACATGGAAAACTGGCGAAAGGGGCAGTCAAGAAACTCGAGGCGACTGCCGGCCGGGCGCGGCCCGACACCAACGGCTCGAACGGCGGGGCGGCTGATACCGCTCTTCGGGGTCGACCTGGCCGCAAACCGAAGCAGAGCGCAGAGCAGTTGAACGGCAGCGCTGATGCAGTGCCTGAAGCGACCGATGACACTGCTGATCCGAGCGTGCAGATCGTCGAGAAAATGAGCGCCACCAAGCTGCGCGCCAAGGATCGGCGAGCCAAGGAAAAAGCGCTGAAAGAGGCGCTCGAGCGCAGTTACCACGGCACCGAAGAAGACCTCGAAACCCGCCGCAACAAACTAAAGGCGTTGATCAAGCTCGGCAAGGAGCGCGGCTTTTTAACGTACGCCGAAATTAACGACCATTTACCAGACGCCTTGGTCGACGCCGAAGCGATCGACGCGATCATCAGCACGTTCAGCGACATGGGGCTGCAGGTATTCGACCAGGCGCCCGACGCTGAGACTGTGTTGTTGAGCGAAAACGTACCGGCAGCGACCCCTGACGACGCGGCTGAAGAAGAGGTTGAAGCTGCGCTATCGACGGTCGATGCGGAATTTGGCCGCACGACCGATCCGGTGCGTATGTATATGCGCGAAATGGGTTCGGTCGAGCTGCTGACGCGTGAAGGCGAGATCGAAATCGCCAAGCGCATCGAAGACGGCTTGAAGCACATGGTGATGGCGATCTCAGCATGCCCCACCACGATTGCCGAAATTCTGGCGCATGGTGAGCGGATTCGCGGCTCCGAAATTCCGATCGACGAGGTGGTCGACGGGCTGATGGATCCGCTGGCAGAAGACTTTCCGACCGCGGGCGGCGACGACGAGGACGAAGAAGGCGAAGAGACCACTGATATCGGCGCTTCGGGCATGACCGCAGGCCAACTGGACGAACTCAAGGTGCGCGCGATCGAGAAGTTCGATCACGTGACGAAGCTGTTCGACAAGATGCGCGTGTCGTTCGAAAAGGAAGGCTACAAGTCGCCGGGATACATGAAGTCGCAGCAAAGAATTCTCGACGAGC
Organism: Burkholderiaceae bacterium; assembly: GCA_013695705.1. Lineage (GTDB taxonomy): Bacteria > Pseudomonadota > Gammaproteobacteria > Burkholderiales > Burkholderiaceae_F > JACCZX01. The sequence continues at coordinate 15,372 of JACCZX010000435.1, forward strand.
TGATGAGCCTGCGCTTCACCGCGAAAATGGTTGAGCGCTTGTCGGACACGCTGCGGCGCCAAGTTGACGAAGTGCGGTCGATCGAGAAGCAGATCTATGAGATCACGGTCAACAAGTGCAGCATGCCGCGCACGCATTTCCTAAAGACGTTTCCCGGGAATGAAACGAACATGCGCTGGGCCGCACGCGAAGCCGATTCGGAGCAGCCTTACGCTGAAATGCTCCGCCGCAATTTGCCTTCGGTGCAGGAGCTGCAGGGCAAGCTTGGGGCGCTGCAAAAGCGCGTCGTGCTGCCGTTGAAAGATCTGCGCGAGGTCTACAAGCAGATGGCCACCGGCGAAGCCAAGGCGCGCAAGGCCAAGCGTGAGATGACCGAGGCAAATTTGCGCTTGGTGATTTCAATTGCCAAGAAGTACACCAATCGCGGGCTGCAGTTCCTCGATCTGATTCAAGAAGGCAACATTGGCCTGATGAAAGCAGTCGATAAATTTGAATATCGGCGCGGCTATAAATTTTCGACGTATGCAACGTGGTGGATCCGGCAGGCGATCACGCGCTCGATTGCGGATCAGGCGCGCACGATCCGCATTCCGGTGCACATGATCGAAACGATCAACAAGATGAACCGCATCTCCCGCCAGATTCTGCAGGAGACCGGGCAGGAACCCGACCCGGCGACTCTGGCCGTCAAAATGGAGATGCCAGAAGACAAGATTCGCAAGATTCTGAAAATTGCGAAAGAGCCGATCAGCATGGAGACGCCGATCGGCGACGACGACGATTCGCATCTGGGTGATTTCATCGAAGACACTTCCACCGTTGCTCCGGTCGACGCCGCGCAGTACAACAGTCTGTCGAACGTGACCAAGGATGTCCTCGATTCGCTGACGCCGCGTGAAGCGAAGGTGCTTCGTATGCGCTTTGGCATCGAGATGTCAACCGACCACACGCTGGAAGAAGTCGGCAAGCAATTTGACGTCACGCGCGAACGCATACGGCAGATCGAAGCGAAGGCGCTGCGCAAGCTGCGCCACCCGAGCCGCTCTGACAAGCTGAAGAGTTTCCTTGAATAGGGACGTCGTGGACGCCGGTCGAATACGCCGGCCCTTCATTCGGGCCGTTAGCTCAGCTGGTCAGAGCAGAGGACTCATAATCCTTTGGTCGTTGGTTCAAGTCCAACACGGCCCATCACCGTATGTCTGACCCGAAGGACTTCACTCATTTCGGTCTTGATCCACTGATTCTTTCAGCGATCACCGAGATGGGATACGCGACGCCCACGCCGATTCAGGCAAAGGCGATTCCGGTTGTGATGAAGGGGCTCGATGTGATGGGGGCAGCGCAGACCGGCACCGGCAAAACCGCGGGTTTTGCTTTGCCGATCATCCAGAAGTTGCTGCCGCACGCGAGCGCGAGCATGTCGCCGGCGCGTCATCCGGTGCGAGCGCTGATCCTCGCGCCGACGCGCGAGCTCGCCGACCAGACGGCGGATAACGTCAAGAAGTACGTTGCCAAGACACCGTTGCGTTGTGCCGTGGTCTATGGCGGAGTCGATATGGATCCGCAAACCGCGGCGCTGCGCTCCGGTGTTGAAATTTTGGTTGCAACACCGGGCCGGCTGCTCGACCATCTGCAGCAAAAGAACACCAGCTTGTCGCAAGTGCAGATCGTCGTGCTCGATGAAGCCGATCGCATGCTCGACATGGGCTTTTTGCCCGACATTTCGCGCATCCTTAACCTGCTGCCAAAAGAACGGCAGAGCTTGATGTTCTCGGCGACGTTCTCCGAAGAGATCAAGAAGCTCGCCGCTAATTTTCTGCACGATCCGCAGCTGATCGAAGTCGCGCGTCGCAACGCGATCGCTGACAACATGACGCAGGAAGTGTTCAAGCTGCATGAATCAGAAAAAGTCGCCGCGTTGCTCGAGCTGCTCAGCACGCGCGGTCCTGACGGCGGCCGCCTGACGCAGGTGCTGGTGTTCGTCAACGCCAAGATCGAGTGCCGGCGCCTGGCGCGGCAGTTGCAGAAAGCCGGCATCAACGCCGACGCGATTCACGGCGACAAGACGCAGGATGAGCGCATGAAGGCGCTCGAAGGTTTCAAGACCGATACGATCGAAGTGCTGGTGGCCACCGATGTCGCCGCGCGCGGGCTCGATATCGTCGAACTGCCAGTCGTCATCAACTACGACGTTCCGTTCGCCGCCGAGGATTACATCCATCGCATCGGCCGCACCGGGCGCGCCGGGATGAGCGGCCTGACGATCATGCTGATGACGGGCTCCGAAGAACGCGCTGTTGCAGCGATCGAAAAGCTAACGAAGCAAAAGTTTGAAATTCGAACGTTCGACGTCAAACAACCGACCCGGCCCGAACGCAGTGAGCATCGCGATCGGCCTGTGCGCCGCGACGCGTTCGAGCGTCGGCCGGAACGTGCTTACGGACCGCCAGCACAACCTATCGACGATTTTTTCAGCAAGCCGTATGAACCGGGCGCAGCGCCCGCCGGCGCGGTCCCTGCGCCTGCCGCGCAACCGGCATCCGCTCCGGGTAAAGAAAAGCCTGCGCGCGTTGCCGCGTTGCTCAGCGGTATTAAACGCTAGGCGCCGGCTCAGGCGTAGTTCACACCAACGACTGAACGTCGGCGTCCACGCCGATCGCCTGGCCTGAAATGTTCGCGCCGGCGGGCGATGCCAGAAACACGATCGTCCGCGCGATGTCTTCGGGTGCGATTAACCGATGCAACGATGTCTTCGTCAGCGCTTCGTCGCGCACCACTTCCATGGGTACCCCGCGCGTCGCGGCCTTGTTCGCAAAAACGGAATCGATGCGAGGCCCCGCGACAGAGCCCGGGCAGATGGCGTTGACTCGGATGCCGTCACCTCCGAGCTCAATCGACAGCGACTTCGTGAATCCGATCACCGCCCACTTGGATGCCGCGTACGGCGTTCGCAGCGGAAAGCCGAAGCGCCCCGCCGCCGACGACAGGTTGATGATGCTTGCATTGCCACTCGCACGCAGATGCGGAATTGCTATTCGAGCGCACAGAAACTGGCCGGTCAGATTGATGGCGAGCGTGCGTTCCCAGTCGGCGAGCGCAACGTCTTCGCAGCGCGCGGTCGGCCCGGCGATACCGGCGTTGTTGACAAGCACATCGAGGCCAGCGTGGCGCGCAAAAAATTCATCGAAGAGTCGCTTGACCGAAGCTTCGTCCGAGACATCACAGTGCGAATGCGACACGTCCAGGTCGCTCGCTGAAAGCGCGGCCAGTGCGCGCGCGTCGACGTCGCACACGTGCACCTGCGCGCCTTCGCGCACGAACTCGCGCGCAATGGCGAGCCCGATGCCTGACGCCCCCGCGGTCACCAGAACCCGCGTTCCGTTTAGTTCAAGATTCATGCAGTCCTATTGGACAGCTCTGAGCCGTCCGACTATAACTGCGATCGTAGTGAAAGCAGTTGCACGTTCCATCACCATAAGGGCCTGCCGGATGCCGGACATGAGCCCACTCTAGGAGACAACATGGATCAACCGAAGTCGAATTCCCGGCGCACCGTAATGGGTGCGGCCGGAGCTGCAGGCGCGCTCAGCGCGATTGGATTTCCGGCCATCGTGCG
>JACCZX010000446.1 GCA_013695705.1 Burkholderiaceae bacterium
TCAGAATCTCCAGCCGTGGTGCGCGGCGCTTCAGGACGTTCAGCATGTCGCGGATCGCCGCGCCGCTTGGGGAAGTAATGATACCGACACGAGTCGGGAACTTCGGCAGCGGCTTCTTCTGTTCGGAATCGAAGAGGCCTTCCGATTCCAACTTGCGCTTCAGCGCCTCGAAGCGCGCCTGCAACAAGCCGACGCCGCGCCCCTGCAGAATCTGCACGCTGAGCTGATATTGCCCGCGAGCTTCGAAAACTGAGATTTGCCCGTAAATCTGCACCTGCGCGCCGTCCTTCAGGGGCTGCGCAAAGGGCGGAAGCGTATTGCGGAAAATGACGCAGGAAATTTGCGCCCGTTGGTCCTTCAACGTGAAGTACTGGTGACCGGAAGGATGAAGCTTGTAGTTCGAAATCTCACCCTGTACCCAGACGGCTCCGAACTTCGTCTCCAGCGTGCCGCGAATCGCGCGCGTCAGTTCCGCGACAGTCAGGATCTTCGCTGACGCCTGAAAGAAATCACTCTGCATCGGTCAATCTTACAGGAGAGACAGTGGTCGCAGAGCGCAAGTCGAATGAATCCGCCTGAATTCCCTGGCCTCCAAACAGCAGCTCCTGTCGGTGAGTATCGCAGTCTTCCAGGTCAGACGGAAGACCCGCACATTGCCGCGCTGTGGTATTTGAAAGAACCCGATGCCGGCAAACGACGAAAAGCTGCACGATCTTCTGACGAAACTCTTTTAAGCGCACCCGTGGCACGGCGTCCCCACGGGTGCGGAGGCGCCCGAGGTCGTTCACGGCTACATCGAGATCGTCCCGGCCCGCGGGTCGGAGGGACGAGCTTCCGCTCGTCCGTGGACGTGTGGAAGCAGGCCCCTCCGGTTGGCCGCTCCCGGAGCGTTCATTTTCTTCTGACTCCTTGCGCTAGGACGAGGAGGCGTTGATATGCCCCGGCGCTGCTGCGGGCGTCGGGACGCGAACGCGAACCCAACTCCCACAGGCGCTCCGCTCAGATTCTAACCGAGTATGAATGATTCGCCTGATCAGCAGAGCAATTCCTTGACACAGTTGATCAGTCCTTGCACCGGGAAGGGCTTCACCAGGTATTTGACCTCATGCGTGGTCAGGAAGCTGTGCACATTGGAGTCGGTTGCGAAGCCGGTGATGAAGATGAAATGATCTGCCAGCGTCGGGCGGATCTCTTGGACCTCGAGGTAAAACTCATCACCACGCATGCGCGGCATCTTCAGGTCGCAGATGATGGCGTCATACTCGTGGACCTTCACCTTGAGCATGGCTTCCACGCCATCAAAGGCGACGTCGACCAGAAAGTTTTCGTCCGCCAGAATCCACTGCAAGGCCGAAGCCAGTTGCTGATCATCATCGACGACTAAAACTGCTTTCAGCTCGAGAGGGTCAGCCCATTGGTTTTCTTCTGATTGCCGCTCAAAATTCATCGTAACCAGTAGATGGCTTAGCACTCGCGGTGCCACGGGTATCTTCCGCAAAACACGATCCACGCCAACGCATTCTTGCAATATGGGGGAGCCGCGCCGGCAGTAACGCAGCCGCGGTGTTCGCGGGAGCGCAGATTGCGTCGCCCCAAGGCAAGTGTGGTCTGCTAAAGCTCCAAGGGAGGGCATCCATGAAATTGCCGCGCGAAACAGGCAGGGTGAACGGCAACCCCCGCGGGAGAAGCGACCCTGCGGAATTACCGGAACAAATTCGCGAGCTTTCGGTCGAAGTGCGAGCCGCACGGTCGTCGGATAATCGCCTTGCTCAGGGGCTGCGCCGATTCGGACCACTGGGAATCATCGCGATCGTCTTGATCCTGGCCGGCAATTCGGTCTTCGTCCCGCTCAGCGCTCTCCTCGCGCTGGTTTGGGCCTCGGCGGTCGCGGACGCCCTGGCACGAGATCGGTTTCGCGCGAACTGAGGGCTGGATACGCACCTGCGCCGCCGGCGTCGTGTTTGGGTGCCTGTTCAAACTTCTGATGAAAGCGATCGTGATGCCCCTCCTCGGCGCACCTCCGATCAATCAAGCGTTCCATTTTCTCGCGGGAAACACGGC
>JACCZX010000230.1 GCA_013695705.1 Burkholderiaceae bacterium
CCGGAATCAACGCGCGTGCGGGCTATATGTTCCAGACCGAAGCTTTGATGCCGTGGCGCACTGCGCGCGCCAACGTGATGGCCGGGCTCGAGTTTCGCGGCGCCAGTGACGCCGGCGCCCGTGCCGACGAGTGGCTGAAGCGGGTCGGGCTCGGCGGCTTTGGAGATCGATATCCGCATCAATTGTCGGGCGGTATGCGCAAACGAACGTCGCTTGCACAGACGCTGGTGCTCGACCCGGACATCATTTTGATGGACGAACCGTTTTCCGCGCTCGACATTCAGACGCGTCAGCTGATGGAAAACGAAGTCCTGGATTTGTGGGCGGCAAAGAAGAAAGCTGTGCTGTTCATCACGCACGATCTCGATGAGGCAATTGCGATGAGCGATCGCGTCGTGATCCTGTCGGCGGGCCCGGCGTCGCATCCGATCGGAGAATTCGTCATCGATCTGCCGCGCCCGCGCGATGTCGCCGAAGTGCGCGTGACGCCGCGCTTCATCGATCTGCACAAAGCGATCTGGGATGTTCTGCGCGAAGAGGTACTGAAGGGCTACGAGCAACAAAAGCTGGCTGCTTAACGGTCGGCATCAACCATGTGGAGCACGTTTCGACCAAGTCAGAAAACGCTGCGCCTGTGGCAGGCGATGGTTCTGATCGCCGTGTTCGTCTTTTGGTATCTGATGACCACACCGGGGCTAATCCCGCCGATCATGTTCGAGAACGATCGGCAAGCTGCTTTCTTCTTTGGTGAGCCGATCAAGATTTTTGTGCGCGTGTGGAACTGGTTTATCCGTGACCGTGACATTTACGCGCATCTTTGGGTGACATTGCTCGAGACCGTGCTGGCGTTTGCAGCGGGAACCATCGGCGGTTTGGTTATCGGAATGTGGCTCGCTTTATCGCCGATCGCCGGCGCCATTTTCGATCCGTACATCAAAGCACTGAACTCGATGCCGCGCGTCATCCTGGCGCCGATCTTCGCGGTGTGGTTTGGCCTGGGTATCGCCTCCAAGGTTGCCCTGGGATTCACGCTGGTCTTTTTCATCGTGTTCTTCAACGTCTATCAGGGCGTCAAGGAAGTTAGTCCAACGGTGCTGGCGAGTGCACGCATGCTCGGCGCGACCCGTAATCAATTGCTGCGCCACGTGTATCTGCCGAGCGCGACCAGCTGGGTTTTTTCATCGCTGCATACGTCCGTTGGCCTGGCGTTCGTCGGCGCGGTGGTGGGCGAATATCTCGGTTCGTCGCGCGGTGTCGGCTATCTTATTCTGCAGGCCGAAGGTTCGTTTGACATCAATACCGTGATGGCCGGCATTCTTGTACTAACCGTGTTCGCGCTGGTGCTCGACTGGGCGGTAGGGCGGGTTGAGAGCCACTTGATGAAGTGGCAACCGCGCGCGGGCGAAACCGAAAAGCTGTAGTTTTGCCGGCTAACTAAAGCAAAGCGGTGCTGGACACGCGCTTGTCGCATCCGTAGTCTGCATTTGAAATGTCAGACGTCTACGCTTATGCAAACGGCGGCCCGATCGAGCCGTTCTGGCAGCGCGACCGCATCAACCGGTTCTTCCTGTTACCGCTCGACAAAGCAGTCGTCACACGCATTGCCGGCTTGTCGGCCAGCTTCGTGGCGTCGTTTGCTCTGTTGCTCTTTGGCGGCTTCGGCATGTTGCTGCTGGTGCTCGCGCTGCTGGCAATTCTGGTCACCGGAGCTCGATACGGGTTCAAGCTGATCGAGCGATCGTCCAAGGGGTTTCTACGCCCGTCGGACTATCCGCTTACCGATGATGATTTGGTCAGCGAATACCTACCTTACAAATACGCGGCGATGAGTCTGGTTTTTGGCGTGCTGGTCACCTTGCTCGGGGCGATTAGCGGCGGCAACAAATTCATTGCGCTCTGTAACTGGCTCTTCTTCTTCGTAGCGATCATTCCGGCTGCGACGATGCGTCTGGTAATTACGGGCAGTCTGAGGGGTGCGCTTAATCCGGCGGAGATGATTGCGCTGATCCGGAACATCGGCAAGCCGTATGCCGCGCTGGCAGCATTCATTTTTGTAGCCGAGTTGTGCCGCAGTTTTGGGTTGACCGCATTAGCTACGGGCGGCGGGCTTAGCGTCGCCGGTTTGAAGACAGGATTTGGATTCGCCACGATCATCCAGTTGTTGCTTCTCTCCTGCGCTTTCTGGTATTTCACATACATGATCTGCGGCCTGATCGGCTACGCGATGTACCAGTATGCCGACGAGCTCGACATTTCGGTCATGGGCCCGGGCGAGCAGGCAGTGCGCAGCGTCGCCAACGCACGCACCATCGATATAAAAGGAAGGACGCGCGACGCGATGATCGGCCAGCTGGTATCGGCCGGAGACATCAAGGAAGCGATCGACCTGCTGTCGCATGATCTCAGCGACCGGCCGCATGATTTGTCCCTGCACGCGAGGCTGCATCGATTGCTGGTCGCGGAAAACAGCACTCCGCGCATCGAGAACCACACGGATTCATATCTGGCGCTATTGGTGAAATCCGAAAACTGGCGCGAGGCTCTCGAGCTGGTCGGCGACGCACTTACTCGACGCGCCAATTGGGCGCCCAGGGATGCGGACCTTATTGCGCCGCTGGCACAGGCGGCAGTGCGGAGCGGCAAGCCGCAACTGGCGGGCCAGCTGATTCGGGGATTCGACAAGAGACACTCGGTGCACGCAGACATTGCGAAAGTTTATTTGGTCGGCGCGCAGTTGATGGCCGAGTGGGGCGGCAAGCCCGAAGAAGCGCGCCGCATTCTCGAATCTCTGTTGAAGCGGTTTCCGGACGACAAGGTAGCCGTTGAAGCCGGGCGCTACCTCGAAGTGTTAAATCGCACTGCGTAGTGCGCTAGCGCTAGTCGGGACCCCAGCGCGTCCGTAGCTGTGTATCAAGATCAAGCTCCATTTCCGACGGCGGCCCTGAGAGTGCCCCGCGAGGACGCGGCGTGCCCGTCGATCCGCGAATCGTCAACGGCGGCTCGCGGCTGGGCGCGATGCCTCCCAGTGTCGCCGGCGAAGGGAAGTGAGTCGACAAGCGCCGCTTCACGTCTTCGGCCGGCTGCCGCAATCCGTGCCGGGAGTAAGTGGTGAACAACCCAAGCAGGCAATCGGCGATCTGGCGGCCATACAGATTCTTCAACGTCTCGTTGCCTACCAG
>JACCZX010000460.1 GCA_013695705.1 Burkholderiaceae bacterium
CCGCCTGACAGGTGCACGTTCTTGCCGATTTGCGCGCATGAACCGACGGTGACCCACGTGTCGACCATCGTGCCCTCATCGACATACGCACCGACGTTGACGAATGACGGCATCATCACCACGTTCCTGGCGACGAAGCTGCCACGCCGTGCGACCGCAGGTGGAACGACGCGCACGCCCGAGCGAGCAAACGCGGCCGCATCCCACGCGGCGAATTTGTTCGGCACCTTGTCGTAGAACTGGCCGAAGCCGCCCTGCAGCGGCGCGTTGTCGTTTAGGCGGAACGACAGCAGCACGGCCTTTTTAACCCACTGATGTACGACCCACGTGCCGGCCCGCTTCTCCGCCACTCGCAGCGTGCCCGCATCGAGTTGCTCGATCGTCTGCTCGACGGCTGAGCGCACCTCCGGAGGCGCGGAGGTGGGACTGATCGTCGCGCGCTCTTCGTACGCCTCGTTGATGATCTTTTCGAGACTCATTGTCAACCTTCGAGATTCAGTGACGCGATGCGGGCCGCGGCATCGGCGACCTCAGCCGGCGATGCGACCAGCGCGATCCTGACATAGCCGGTGCCCGGATTACCTCCGCTCGCATCGCGCGATAGATAACTGCCCGGCAGCTCCGTGACGTTTTTTTGCGCATACAACCGCTGCGCATACTCGGCGTCGGCGATCGGCGTGCGTGCCCACAGATAGAACGCGGCATCGGGTATCGAGCACGCCAGCCGCGAATTGATCACCGGAGTGGCCTGCGCAAACTTCTGTGCGTAGAGGCGGCGGTTTTCGACCACGTGCGCCTCGTCCTGCCAGGCGGCGACGCTGGCGAGTTGGACCGCCACGCTCATCGCGGTGCCGTGATACGTGCGATACAGCAGGAATTTTTTCAGCGCATCGGCGTCGCCCGCCACGAAGCCGGACCGCATTCCCGGAACACTCGAGCGCTTCGACAAGCTGCAGAACATCACCAGCCGCTCGTAGCGGTCGCGACCGAGCTGCGAAGCGGCCTGCAAGCTGCCGAGCGGCGGTTTTCCTTCTTCGAAATAGATCTCCGAGTAGCACTCGTCGGAAGCGATGACGAAGCCGTAACGATCCGATAGCTCGAACAGCTGCTTCCACTCATCGAGCGTCATCACGTGCCCGGTTGGGTTGCCGGGGGTACAGACGTAGACCAGTTGCACGTTGCGCCATTGGGCAGGCGTCAAGGAATCGAATCGCATGCGAAAGCCGTCGTCCGCAGTGGTCGGCAGATAAATCGGCTTCGCGCCTGCCAGCAACGCAGCGCCTTCGTATATCTGATAGAACGGATTCGGCGCGATCACGCGCGCGTCACGAGAACGATCGATGACGGTTTGTGCGAACGAGAAGAGCCCCTCGCGCGATCCGGCCACCGGCAACACCTGCGTCGATGGATCGAGCGCTTTGAGCTGATAGCGCCGGGTCGCCCACGCAGCGATGGCTTCGCGCAACTCCGGCACGCCGGCTGTCAGCGGATAACTGGCAACGCCGGACAGCGCCTTCGCGTAGGCCTCGAGAATGAATGGAGGCGTTGAATGCTTCGGCTCGCCCATCGACAGACTGATCGACGCGAACCCCGCGACTGGCGTAATGCCGGCGAACAGCTCACGCAGCCGCTCGAACGGGTACGGCTGCAAATGATCAAGATCGGGATTCAAGCGAATCTAGCCGCGCGTTGAAAGCTGTGAGGAATCGTCAATGGTCACGGACGGCGCAGGCTTCCATCCTTTCTTGCGATGTTCCGCGGTCACCGTCGTAAAGATGCCGCCACGCACGTACCATTTTGCGGTCAGGCGCATGTAGCGCGGCTTGATTGCGTTGACCAGGTCGTCGAGGATCGCGTTGGTCACCGCCTCATGGAATACACCCTCGTTGCGATACGACCACATGTAAAGCTTCAGGCTTTTCAGTTCGATGTTGCGTCGATCCGGTACGAAATCGATCACCAGCGTTGCAAAATCGGGCTGCCCCGTTAGCGGACACAGGCAGGTGAACTCCGGAATTTCCATTCGCACCCAGTAGTCGCGCTGCGGCGAGGGGTTGGCGAAGGTTTCGAGTGTTTTGGCGGGGCGCGTGGACATGCGGGAAGGGTGCACTTGCACGGTATTATAAGAAAACTCGCGAACGCACTTTCGAACGCTTTGCGCATCTCGCATGCGCCCACATCAACTTCCCACTTAACGTGCGCCTTCGGCAGATCAAGCTCGCCGGCTTCAAGTCATTTGTGGACCCGACGCCGATCGACGTACCCGGTGTTCTGGTGGGCGTCGTCGGCCCCAATGGTTGCGGCAAATCCAACGTGATCGATGCGGTTCGCTGGGTGCTTGGCGAAAGCAAAGCCGCGGAGCTGCGTGGGGAGTCGATGCAGGACGTGATTTTCAACGGTTCGGTGAACCGCAAACCAGCCGGCCGAGCGAGCGTCGAGCTTGCATTCGACAATCACGACTCTCGCATCGGTGGCGCGTGGGCAAATTACGCCGAAATTTCGGTCAAGCGCGTACTTACGCGCGACGGTGCATCGAGCTACTACATCAACAACCAGACCGTGCGCCGGCGCGACGTGCACGACATGTTCATGGGCACCGGCCTCGGCCCGCGCGCGTATGCAATCATCGGTCAGGGAATGATTTCGCGCATCGTCGAGGCGCGGCCCGAGGAGTTGCGGATATTTCTGGAGGAAGCGGCCGGAATTTCCAAGTACAAGGAGCGCCGGCGCGAAACCGAGATCCGGTTGGCCGATACTCGCGACAATTTGATGCGGGTCGAAGACATCCTGCGCGAGCTCGACACGCAGATCAGCAAGCTCGAGCAACAGGCGACCGTCGCTCAGAAATATCGATCGCTGCAGGCGCGCCACGACGAGCAGCAGCAATTTCTGTGGCTGACGCGCAGGCGCGAAGCCGATTCAGAGCGCGACAAGGTCGTGCGTGACATTGCAAACCGCGGCATTGCGTTCGAAGCGCATATAGCGCAATTGCGCGCCGCCGAGCGTGCACTCGAAGACGTGCGCAACGCGCATTTTGCGGCGAGCGATTCGGTGCACGCTGCCCAGGGCTCGTTGTTTCAAGTTAACGCCGAGGTGGCGCGGCTGGAATCGGAAATCCGGCTGATCACGGAGAGCCGTGCTCGGCTTGCGGCCCAGATCGAGTCCCTTGCAGTAAACCGCGATGGTCGTTTGAAAGAGCAAAGCGATTTGGCACAGCGCGCCGGCGACATTGCGCTTGCAATTGGGCAAATCACGCAGCAACTGTTGTCGTCGCAGGCGTGCGCTGCGGAGCACGAATCGAAGCTGCCGCAGTTCGAGCAGACTTATCAGGCCACGCGCGAGGCAATGACGGCAGCGCGCGAAGCTGCGGCACTATCGGAGCAGTCGATCGCGCTGGCGGCTGCGGAGCAGCGCAATGCCGATCGCCAACTCATGCAGCTGACATTACGGCGCGAGCGACTGAGCGAAGAACAATCGTCGATCGGTTCGCCCGATGAGGGACAGCTAGCGAGTTTGAATGGTCAGCTTGCGCAAAGCGAAGGCGCGGCCGGTGCAACGGCAGAGACACAGCAGCAAGCTGAGTCTCATATCGAACAATTAGTTGTCGACCGGCAGCAACGCCTTGACGAGCGCACGAGTCAAAGTGAAACGCTGACGCGAATCGAGGCGCGCCTGCACGCGCTCCAGCAGGTGCAGGCAAGTGTCGAAGCCAACGATAAGCTTGATCCCTGGCTCCGTTCGCAAGGGCTCGATGGCCTGCCGCGTCTTTTTAAGCGGCTCATCGTCGAGCCGGGCTGGGAGACTGCGTTCGAATCGGTGCTGCGCGAGCGCGTTGCCGGTGTCGAAGTTGGACGCCTCGACACCATTGGTGGGCTGGTCGCCGATGCGCCGCCGGCGCGCGTCACGTTTTATTCAACCAGCGGCGCCGTGCCGCGCGAGCGCGTTTCAATGCAGGGGTTCGCGAGCCTGAGCGATCTGGTGCGTTCTCACGACGCCGCATTTACCGCGACCTTGGCAGACTGGCTTGCCAATGTGTTTGTCGCCGACAGCCTCGACGCAGCGTTGGCCGCGCGCAGCGAATTGCCGCCAGGCGGGCAGTTTATTGTGAAGCAAGCGCATCGGGTGTCTCGGCACGACGTCCACTTCTACGCAGCCGAGGGCCAGGCTTCGGGCCTGCTTGCCCGCCGCCTCGAAATACAGAATCTGGAGCGTGAAGTACGCGCACAGAGGCTGATCGTCGACGATGCAGTGGCTGCCGCCGCCCACGCCGAGACCGAATTGCGCGCAGCGCATCAGATGCGTGAGAGCGCGCGGCAGGAAGCCGAAGCGCAGCGCCTCAAAACGCATGCGCTGCAAATTGAATCGGTGCGGCTCGCCGATTTGATCGATCGAGTCCGGCATCGCAGCGGACAGATCGAAGCCGAGCTGCACGAGATTGCGGTGAGCGTGCGCGATGCACAATCACAGCGGCAGCAGGCCGTAGCCCGATTCGAGCAGCTTGATGCCGAGTTGTCGTTGCGCCAGGAGGCGGTGGAAAATGCGCGCCTTGCCTACGAAGAAGTCGACCGCGCGCTGCGCGGCGCACGCGATGAGCAGCGCGCGCTCGATACGGCCAGGCAGCATTGCGAGTTTTCGTTGACATCAAATCGCGAGCGCCAGAGTGATCTGGCTCACGCCGCAGAGGTCGCCAGCGCCGACGCCCAGCGGCTCAGCGCCGACATTGCGCGCGCCGATGACGAATTGATCCGACTCGACGATGGCGCCGCCCGCGCCGGTTTAAACGACTGGCTAACGCGCCGCTCGGGGGCTGACGACGCTTTGCGTCAGGCGCGCAGCCATTTGGACGATTTCGTCGAGCAGCTTCGCACTGCCGACGAAAAACGCGTGAGGCTCGAGCGCGATGTGCAGCCACTGCGAGACAAACTTACCGAGTTGCAGCTGAAGGAACAGGCTGCGCGGTTAGCGGCAGAACAGTTTGCCCAACAACTTGCCGAAGCCGGCGCCGACGAAGTCCAGTTGACCGCGCGGCTGGCGGCGCAGCCGCCACAGAAAGCCGCGGCGCTGCAGTTCGAGATTGCGCAGCTGGCGCAGGAGATCG
>JACCZX010000464.1 GCA_013695705.1 Burkholderiaceae bacterium
ATGTGGCGCTGCCGTTCACATTCCTGACGGACTCGGTGCCGGCCAACAACACGGCGAGCCACACGATATGGATCCGCCACGGCGTGAGCAAAGCGTTCGGCGCGGCGAGCTTCAGCTCGAACGGCAATACGTCTCTGACGATCACGATTAGCAATGCGAACGGCGTGCCGATCACCACCAGTGCCGTCTTCACCGATACGCTGCCGACTTCACCGGGTGCGATGACGATCAATACGGCGGGCAGCACCGGCACCTGCGCGAACGTGACCGCAGCGGCGGGCAGCGGCAGCATCACGATGGCCAGCGGCACCGCGATTCCCGCCGGCGGCTGCACGATTATCGTCAGCATCACGGCGACTACGTTGGGCACCTATACCAACACGATCGCCGCCGGCGCTCTGGTGACGAACGTTGGAAGCAACGCCAGCGCCGCTTCCGCCAACGTCGACGTGGTCGCAGTGCCGACCATTGCAAAATCATTCGGGCCGGCAACGATCGGTAGCGGTGGTTTCAGTACGTTAACAATCACGCTCGCAAACTCGACCGCGGTACCCTACATCGCCGCAACCTTCAACGATGTTTTTCCGGTTGCTCCGGGCGCGATGACGGTGGCAGCGCCGTTGACGACGTCCAATTCATGCGGCGGGCTTCTGCTGGACAGCGGCGGCGGTGTGCTTGCAGCGGGCGATGTCGGCATCCGGCTCACCGGCGGCACGATCCCGGCCAATGGCTCGTGCGTCATCACGGTCCGCGTGACCGCGACCGTCGCGGGCACGTATACGAACACGATCCCGGTCGGCGGGTTGACCACCAGCGGCGGCAGCAACACGGTCGCTGCCAACGCGACGCTGACTGTGGCGTTGCCGTCGTTTACCGTTGCCAAAAGCGTGCTGCTGGTGTCCGATCCGGTCAACGGCACGACACTGCCGAAAGCGATTCCCGGTGCAGTGGTTTCCTATTCGATCCAGGTGACCAACACCAGCGCCGGAACGGCCGACAACAACACGACGTTCATCGTCGATCCGATTCCGGCCAACACGCGGCTGTTCGTCGGCGATCTCGGCGTAGCTGGCTCTGGCCCGATCGCTTTCGTTAACGGCACACCCACAAGCAGCTTGACGTACACGTTCACCAGCCTTGGCAGTGGTGCAGACGACGTGTCGTTCTCCAGCACCGGCTGCTCGCCGTTCACCAATTACACGCCGGTGCCCGATGTCAATGGCTTCGATGCCGCGGTCACCTGCATACAAATCAATCCAAAGGGGATGTTCGCTGCCGCGAGCGGCGGCAATAATCCCAACTTCGAAGCGCGCTTCCGCGTGCAAGTGAACTGACGACTATCGAGGCCGTAGCACCCGTGGCGGAAAGTACGGCTTCTTCAACGCACGCCCTTGTCCGAGCACGAAGCCGGTGTTGCGCGCAAGAATCAATTGCTCCTCGCGCTCGATGCCGGCCAGTACGAAAGTTTCGCGCGTCAGCCCCAACGCGTTGACTTCGCGCGACATCTCCTGCCACGTTTCCTCGCGCGAGCTGATCGGCGCGAGCATCTTGGCAAAATCGGGCCCGACGAAATCGATAGCGGCCATTTCCATGCTCGGGCGCGGTTCGGCGAAGCGGTAGCCGACGGCGATCTGATACGAACGCAGCAGATCAATGAACTCACGCACGCGATACGGCCAGCGCAAGCGCTCCATCGCGCCGCGCAGCAGCACCGATAGCCGATGCGCCGTCATGCGATGCGTTTGAAGCACGTTGGCGAAGGCCTCGAGCGATCGTTCCACCGAGCCGAACGAAACGGTTACTGCAACGCGCTCGACCCGCTCGTGCTCGAGCATCGAAAACGCGTGTTCCATGGCGGCTAGTTGAATCTGCGAACGCAATGAGCGATCGGGTTCGAAGTCCGCGGTCCATACATACAGCTCGTCGAACCAGCGCTGCGATCCAACCAGCGTCCGCGTCGGCCACACCAGCGCGCGCACGCGCGAGCCGAAGCGGCTGAGCGAGTCAACGGTGGGATCGAGTTCGATCTGATGGCTGCCGAGTTGTTCGGACCTGAAATTCTTCGTTGCCATTTCTAGTTGAAGAGTGCCCCGGCTGCGAGTGGCCAATTCTCTGTTAAATCCGGGAATTGCGAACTACTAACTTCGCGTCGGTAGCGTCGGCGGAGGATATGGCATGCAAATCGCGCGGCCTTGACCCAGCTCGAAGCCGACCCGACTGGCGGATTGTTGTTGCTGAGCAGTTTCAACCGCGCCGACGATGGTGCTCTTGGTATCGAGCGACAGCGCCTGCACCTCGAGCGCCAGGTCGTTCCACGCATCGGCGCGGGGCGAGGTCGTTGCGAGAACTTTGGCGAAAATCGGCTGCACCAGATCAATGCCGGCAAACTCCATGCTGACGCGTGGCGCCGAGATTCGATAGCCGACCGGAAATTGCCAGACGCGCAGCATGTCGGCAAACGCGCGCAGGCGATAGCGCGAGCGCAAGCGTTGCGGCGCGCCGCGCATCATCACGAACATTCGATGCGCCACTAAAATATTTTTCTCGAACAGTTCTGTCAGAGGATCGAGCGAACGCTCGACCGTGCCGAACGATACGGTGACGCCGATGCGGTCTATCAGGTCGTAGGCGAGCCAGTCGAATGCATTGCGCAGGGCGTGTAACTGAATGCTGGCCCGCTCGGTAGTCGACACGTTGCCGCCCTCGGTCCACAAGTACAACTCGTCGAACCAGCGCTGATCAGCCGCGAGCGAACGGGTGGGCCAAAGTGTGGCGCGCACCGAACCGCGAAAGCGGCCAACGCTTTCGCCTGACGACGGACTGGATGAACTTTGCGGGACCATAGCGACGCTGGGGCAACCAGAGATTCTGTCGGGGCGACGCCGGCTGGCTATACCCCAAATGTGCATTACTCAGCGAACACATGCAAATCCGGTGCCATCAACGAAAAACGGCCCCGCACAGCGGAGCCGTTGGCCTCAGATCAGGACCCGTTAGAAGCGATAACCGATGCCGAGCGTAAACGCATCGACGTCATATTTCGGATTGGTGTTGTCTTTGCCTTCGGTGCGGTCCCAGTCGAAGCGGCCGTGCCATTGACGCGTTACATCGTACGTTGCGCCCAGGCCGTAGATGAACCGACCCTTGGTCTCACGCGCCTCGGAGTTGAAGAAGGTGACGGCACCCGTCGTGTTGTTACGCACGGATGCATTGCCAACAAACTTCGACGTGACGGCACCATAGCCGAGCTTGGCGTGCAGCCCGAACGGCCCCAGCGGTGCACGCAGGATTGCGGACAAGGCAAAGGCGTACGTGCGGCCATCAGAAGCGCTCGGCAGCGGCGTTGTATTGGGCGGCGGCGTTCGCAAAAACCCCGGCGCGTGCGCATCTCCGAAATGAATGAACGCGCCTTCCAGGCCAATCCACGGCCGGAACATGTAGCCCGCCTGCAAACGCCACGCAGAACCTTCTTCGTCGCAGTCAAATCCGGGCGGCGTGGTCCCGCAAAAATCCTGATACCGCGAGACGCCGTAGCCAGCGCCGATATAACCTGGAGGCGGCTCCAGCGGCTGTGCAGACACAGACAAACTGGCGCCGGCCAATAACACCCCAATCAACAAGTTGCGCATACCCTCTCCCTTTTCAGTTCGGCGCAGTCTAATCAGACCGCCCGTTGCGAGCAACGTCAACCGTACAATGTTTGCGTCATGTCTGATTCTTCATTAAGCCGCCTTTGGATCGCGCTGCTCGCGTGCGTACTGCTGCCACTGGTCTTCATCGGCGATGTTGACGCCCAAAGCACTGATCGCCGCGGGTTTTTATGGGAAGTGCGTAAAGGTAAGCAGGTGGCGTGGCTTTTTGGAACGATCCACGTCGGGCGCCCCGAGTTCTATCCGCTGCCGCCGTCGCGGCTGGCGCAGGTCAAGCGCGCCGATGCGATTGTGCTCGAGGCCGATGTTTCCGATAGTGCTCGCGCGATCACTGCGACCCAGAAGTACGCGCAATACGCGCCGGGCGCACCGGGCCTGGACACCCGTCTGAGCCCGGCGCTACGGCAGCGGATCGAAACTGTGCTGTCACGCAACCAGCTCGACCCGGCGCCGATGATGCGTATGAAGCCATGGATGCTTGCCAACGTGCTCGCGCTGTTTGAGGCAGCCCAGGCCGGCTACGTGCCGGCGTTGTCGGTCGAGGCGTATCTGATGCGCGTTGCCAAGACTGATAGCAAACCTATTTTAGAATTTGAAGGAATAGAGCAACAGTTCGAGCTGTTTGAAAACGCGCCGTGGGCGACCCAGGTTGCGTTTCTGGAAGACGCGTTAAAAGCAGTCGAAACGCGTGGCGCGCGGCGTGAGCTGAATCGAATCGTGCAGGCGTGGGAAACGGCGGATCGAGGATCACTCGAGCGCTTGCTCGTCGAAATGCGCGCCCAATCGTCGCCCGGCTCGCGCTTTACTATCGACACCATATTGCTTGGGCGTCATCCGCAAATGGTGCGCAGGATCGAAACGATGATGGCGGATGGCAAGAACTACATGTTCGCAGTGGGCGCGTTGCACCTGGTCGGACCGCAGGGACTGGTCGAGCTGCTGCGCGCACGAGGCTATACGCTGATCGAGCTTTGAAAAGCAAAAATTTGATAAGCGAATCGTGACGCGCGCGTTGCACGGCGAATGCGAAGTCGAGATCGGCGGCGCAATATGGAGGCTGCTGCCCGAGCGCGCTGTTTACTGGGGCGAACGCCGTTGGCTGATCGTGGCCGACGCGCACTTTGGCAAGGCGGCAACGTTTCGAGCGCTTGGCGTACCGGTGCCGCACGGCACGACTGCCGAAAATCTGGCGCGGTTAAGCGGGCTCATCAATCGGTTGCAGCCAAGCGCCATCGTTTTTCTGGGCGATCTTTTTCATGCGCGACAAGCGCACGCGCCGCATACACTGGCGGCGCTGGACGCGTGGCGCGAGCGCTACGCGTCGATCGATCTGGTGCTGGTCGAAGGAAACCACGATCGCCACGCCGGCGCCACGCCGGCGTCGTTGCGTATCCGCACCGAAAGCGATCCGTGGCGCGTTAAGGACTTCGCTTTTTGCCATTACCCACGCTTTATCGACGCGGCTTTCGCATTTGCCGGGCATTTGCATCCGGCAGTGCGCCTCAGCGGGCGTGCCGATGACAGCGTTCGCCTGCCGTGCTTCTGGTTACGCGACGGATTAATGGTGCTTCCGGCTTTCGGTAGTTTCACGGGTGGTGCTTATATAGAGCGCGAACAGGGTGATCGCGTGCTCGCTGTGGCGGAAGATCGTGTCCTCGAATTGCCGGCGCGCCATCATGATTCCTCGGCGGCGCGAGCATGTGGCCAAAATACATAGGCGTCCATCGCCAGTACTCCATGGTCGACTCCGGCGTCGATGAATTCGGCCCTGGGTGATTTTCCGGCGGCGCCGAGCGCGACGAACAGCGGCATGAAATGTTCTGGCGTCGGATGCGCACGCAACGCGTGCGGTGCGAACTCGCGCCAGCCGATAAGGCGAGCCTGATCGTCGCGCGCCAGAGCAGCGGCAATCCACTCGCGAAACTCGCTCACGTAAATGACGGCGTCCCCGTCTTCCA
>JACCZX010000469.1 GCA_013695705.1 Burkholderiaceae bacterium
AATCTGCGCGTCCGTGGCATTCAAAGCGGCTTCGATTTTCTGAACCAGCCGGCCGGCTTCGGCATCGGCGAAAGCGTGATCGAGTTCGACTCGAGCAATCCGTACTGGAAGGCGTTCCTGGTCGGCCTGACGAACACGATCCGGGTGGCGATCATCGGCATTGTGATCGCCACGGTGCTGGGCACGGCAATCGGTATCGGTCGTTTGTCCAGAAATTTTCTGTTGCGCGGTGTGTGCACGGCGTACGTCGAGCTATTCCGCAATATTCCTGTGTTGCTGCAGTTGCTGATGTGGTACCTGCTGCTCAACGAATTTCTGCCGCCGGTGTTCGAAGCGCTTAATCCCGCGCCCGGTATGTACTTGTCCAAAGGCGGATTCGCATTTCCGGTGCCGGTGTGGGCTCCAGGATTCGGATTGATGCTGGCTGGCGCGATTGCCGGCGTGGTGTTGGCGTACCTGTACCGGCGCTGGGCGCACGCGCAGTTTGCGCTGACCGGCCACGCGCGCCCTACGTTCTGGCCGGCGTTGGCGATCATCGTGGTTTGCATCGCCGCAGGCTGGTTCGCCGCCGGCTCGCCGACCGCGCTCGATATGCCGCAAAAAACCGAGTTCAACGTGACGGGAGGCGGCACGGTGACGCCCGAGTTCCTGGCGCTGACTCTCGGACTTGCGATCTACACGGCGGCGTTCATCGCCGAGATCGTGCGCTCCGGCATCCAGGCGGTTCCGTGGGGGCAGATCGAAGCGGCGAGCTCGCTCGGCCTGACCCGCAATCGGCAACTGAAGCTTGTACTGCTGCCCCAAGCGCTGCGCGTGATCATTCCGCCGCTGACCAATCAGTACCTGAACCTGACCAAGAATTCTTCGTTGGCGGTCGCTATCGGTTACCCCGACCTGGTATCGATCTCGAACACCACGCTCAACCAGACCGGCCGCGCGGTCGAGTGCATCACCATCATCATGGCGGTGTACCTGACGCTGTCGCTGTCGACGGCGGCGCTGATGAACTGGTACAACGCGCGCGCGGCGATCAAGGAACGATGAGCGCAGTGTCCGCCAATTCCGCTGATGTCTTCGCGCCCGTTGCGGCACGCCCGGCGCCGGTAGCGACCTATGGCCCATTGGGCTGGGTCCGTGGCAATTTGTTTGGCAGCCCGGGCAGCGTGCTCGCCACGCTGGCCATCATCGCCGCTTTGATCTATTACGTCCCGGGGCTCATCGATTGGGCGGTCGTCAACGCGGTCGCGCGTCCCGACAACGTCGCGTGTCGCGCCCTCGACGGCGCAGGAGCGTGCTGGGGAGTGATCGCCGAGAAGTACCGGCTCATTCTCTTCGGGCGTTACCCATTTGACGAGCAATGGCGGCCGTTGGCGGCGACGGTGCTGATGGTCGCGATGCTGGTGGCAAGCTGCACGCGGCCGTTATGGAGCCGGTGGTTGGTGCTCGCGTGGGTGGTCGTGTTCTCCGCGTTTTTCATTCTGATGCGCGGTGGCGTGCTTGGCTTGTCTGCCGTCGACACCGATCGGTGGGGCGGACTGCCGTTGACCTTGCTGCTTTCCACGATCGGCATCGCGGCTGCGTTCCCGCTCGCTGTGGTCGTCGCACTCGGACGACGCTCGCATCTGCCTGCGCTGCGCACGATTTGCATCGTGTACGTCGAGCTGATCCGCGGGGTGCCTCTGATCTCGGTGTTATTCATGGCGTCGTTCATGTTTCCGCTTTTCATGCCGCAGGGGGTCACGGTCAACGTGCTGGTACGCGTGCTGGTCGGCATCACGCTGTTCGCGGCGGCGTACCTGGCCGAGGTCGTGCGCGGCGGCCTGCAGGCGATTCCGAACGGGCAGCACGAGGCCGCTGCGTCGCTAGGTCTCTCTTATTGGCAGACGCAGCGCAAGATCGTGCTGCCGCAGGCGTTGCGGCTCGTCGTCCCTTCGATCATGAACAGCTTCATCAGCACGTTCAAGGACACGTCGCTGGTCACCATCGTCAGCCTGTACGAGCTGACCGGCTCGGTTACGCTGGCGCTCTCCGGAGACTCGAACTGGCGGCCGTTCTTCGTGGAGGCGTATTTGTTCATCGCTGCCATCTACTGGATCTTCTGCTTCGCGATGTCGCGCTACAGCCAGTGG
>JACCZX010000475.1 GCA_013695705.1 Burkholderiaceae bacterium
CGCAGCGCACCGCCGAACCGGCGGTCCAGCTTGTAAAGCCGCTCCGATTCGGCATTTCCGCCTTGTTACTTCGGCCTCGCATTGCGTGCGTCGTCCCTACATTGTCGTCACAGAGTGCGAGGGCAAACATGAACGCGCGAGTCGATATGAAAATCAATCAGGCCGAACTGGCAATCTCTGTCGAAAAAAACGTTGCGGCGCCAAACTACGCGCCGATTCCGGTCGTGCTCGATCGCGGTGAAGGCAGTTGGCTATGGGACGCCGACGGCAAGCGCTATCTCGACTTCATGTCGGCGTACTCTGCCGTCAGCCACGGACACGCGCATCCACGCCTGGTCGCCGCGCTGACCGATCAAGCTCAGCGCGTTGCGGTCACCTCGCGCGCGTATCACTCGACCGAGCTTGGTCCGTTTCTCGCCAAGCTGGTTGAAGTCGCCGATCTGTCAAAGCCCGCCAAGGCGCTTCCCGCCAGCGGCGGCGCGGAATCGGTCGAGACCGCAATCAAGGCGGTGCGCCGTTGGGGCTATCGAGTCAAAGGCATCAACAATGATCGCGCGAACATCGTCGTTGCACATGGCAACTTTCATGGCCGTTCGACCACTATCGTGGGCTTCTCGACCGAGCCGGCGTACCGCGCCGACTTTGGTCCGTTCCCACCGGGCTTTCGCCATTTCGACTTCGGTGACATCGAATCGCTGCGGGCCGCAATCAATGATGAAACCTGCGCGATCCTGATCGAACCGATTCAGGGTGAAGCGGGCATCGTGCTGCCGCCGGCGGGTTTCCTGCGCGCAGCGCGCGAACTCGCCGACGAGCGCAACGTGCTCTTGATCCTGGACGAGATTCAGTCCGGGCTCGGCCGCACTGGCGAGTGGTTCGCCTACATGCACGAAGGCATTCGGCCCGACGGCGTGATCGTCGGCAAGGCGCTCGGCGGCGGGTTACTGCCCGTATCGGCCTTCGTTGCGATCAACTCGGTGATGGATCTGCTCGAGCCTGGCAGCCACGGTTCGACCTTCGGCGGCAACCCGCTGGCTGCTCGCGTCGGTCGCGAGGCGCTCGCGGTGATCGAGGAAGAGCAGCTCGTCGAACGCAGCCACGAGCTCGGCGTGCACCTGCTGTCGCGCCTGCGCAGTTTGTCTTCGCCGCTGATTCGCGCGGTGCGCGGACGCGGGCTATGGGTTGGCGTCGAGCTCGACGCGAGCGTGTCGGCGCGCAAGGTCGCTGAACGCATGGCGGAGCGCGGCGTGTTGACCAAGGACACGCACGAAACCGTGATTCGATTCGCGCCGCCGTTGACGATCAGCCGAGAAGCGCTCGATTGGGGCATCGATGTGTTCGCCGCTGTCATTTCCGAATTCGGTCCGCGCGGCGCGCCGACCGATGACGAAAGCGCAACGCGCGTAATGTGCACAGTGAATCCGACGGCGGCGCACTTGATGATGAGCGCGCCCGAGCACTTCGAAGTGAGCTACACGATCAACCCGTGGATGCAGCCGTCGCAGTGGTCCGTATCGCCGGAGAAGCTCGCGGGCGATGCAAAGCGCGGCTGGAACCAGTTGAAGAAAACGTATGAACGCCTCGGTGCGCAGATCGACGTGCAGCAGCCCGTCGCGGGATTGCCCGACATGGTGTTCACCGCCAACGCCGCGGTTGTGCTCGACCGCAAGGTCTTGCTCGCGCGCTTTCTGTGTGCCGAGCGGCAAGGCGAAGAAGTGCACAACCGCAAATTTTTTGAAGCGCTGTGCGCGCGCGGCGTCGTCGATCAAATCGTCGAGCCCCCCGCCGGCCAATACTTCGAAGGCGCCGGCGATGCAATCTGGGACGCCACGCGGCACTTGATCTGGACCGGCTATGGCCAGCGCTCGAGCCGCGACATGTTCCGCGCCATCGAGGAGTTGTACGGCGTGCCTGCGATTGCACTCGAACTCATCGACCCCCGTTTTTATCATCTGGATACGTGCTTCTGCGTGCTCTCGGGTGGTGACGTGCTGTGGTATCCGGCAGCGTTTTCGGCCAGCGCAGCAAGCGCAGTACGCGAGATCGTCGGTGAAAACAGACTAATCGAAGCAACCGATGAGGATGCGTTTCACCTCGGTGTGAATTCAGTGTGCATCGGGCATGAGGTGGTGATGTGCCACGCCTCCGCGCCGACGCTCGCCGCACTAACCGCACGCGGCTACAACGTCAGTATCGTGCCGCTCGAATCGTTCAATCGCTCGGGTGG
>JACCZX010000034.1 GCA_013695705.1 Burkholderiaceae bacterium
AATCTGCACTCCGCATTTGACCAGATCGCCGTATAGCGCTTGCTGCGCGTAGTGCTGCAACCGGTACTCGACCCGACCTTGCAGCAGTAGCCGAACGCGTACGCCACGCTCGACCATCGCGCACAACGCGTCGCGGAATTTTTTGCCCGGCAGAAAATATGCGTTGGCGATCAAAACGTCGTGCCGAGCGCGGGCAAACGCATCGAGATACGCACGCTCGATGGTGCGGCGATTACGCAGATTGTCGCGCAACAGCAGCGCCGCGCGAGCGCCGTCGTGGCGCAGCGGCGGCGGGTTGACGTGCCGCGGCCGCGCCGATGGTCGACGCTTCAACTGCAGCACCGACACGGTCCACCAAAGCCGCGTTACCGTATAAGTAATTGCCGCGACAAGCGGCCCCTCGCATTCAATCGCGAAATCGAAGCGCGGGCCAAGTCCGGCACGCAACGGTTCCGGGTCCGGATGATGGTGGTCGTCGATGATGTTGATTCCGCCAACGAATGCCAGGCGCTCATCGATCAACACGATCTTGCGGTGCAGCCGCCGCAGCAGCCTGCGGTCGAGACGCCACCAGCGCGTGCGGCGAAACACGATGACCTTCACGCCACGCGGCCGCATGCGCGCGATCAAGCCATCGACCGTCGCCTGCGAGCCGAATCCGTCGACCAGCAGGTGAACCGAAACGCCCCGCTCGGCCGCTGCAATCAGCGCATCGCAGACCCGTTCGCCCACATTGTCGAGCTCGTAAATATAGGTTTCGAGATGGATCGATCGTGTTGCCTGTCCAAGCGCTTGCAGCAGGCGCGGAAAAAACTGCGCGCCATTTTTCAGTAACTCGATGCGATTGCCACCGTATACGAGCGGCCGAGTGCCCGTGGAAAGGCGGCGTAATGAACGGTGCGCGGGACGTAAGGCCGGCGGCGGCTCACGCAACGACTCGCCGGTCATGGCTTGATTCAGGCAACTTCCATGTCCGCGATCAGCGGCATATGGTCAGAGCGTTGCGCCCACTCGACGCCCTTGGGAACTCGCACGTCGTTGACCTTGAATCCACGCACGTAAATACGGTCAAGCTGCAGCCACGGCATCATGCTCGGATACGTGCGCGCGACGTGCGAGCGCGGCAATTCGCGCCAGGGGACCAGTCGATCGCGCAATCGTGGCTTCGATTGCCGGCGGTTGAATTCCGACGCCGCTTCGAAAACGTCGAGCTCTTTATGGAGCACATCGTCAACGCCATGCTGCCAGTCGTTGAAGTCGCCGGCAATGATCAGTGGCGCCTTCTTCGGAATCTGCGACTTGACGAAGTCGATTAGAAACTCCGCCTGCCGCACGCGGCTGCGCTTGATCAACCCGAAATGCGTATTGATCAGATGTACATCGAGCGCGCCCCTGGAAGTCTGAACGTGCGACACCGCATGCAGCAGTCCGCGATTCTCGAGTGCGTGATCCGAGATGTCGTGATTCAGATGGCGACCGATCGTATGGCGCGAAACAATCGCGTTGCCATGGTGGCCATGCGGATATATCGCGTTCATGCCGTACGCGCGGTGGAGATAGCTGCCGGTACACAGGAAATCGAGCTGCGTGCCCTGCGGGTAACCATTGCGCTTCGCCATCCGTTCGTTCTTGTCCTGAACTTCCTGCAGAAACACGATGTCGGCATCGATCGAACGCAATGCAAGCCGTACGTCGTGAATACGGACCTTTTGCCGCAGTCCCATCACGCCTTTATGAATGTTGTAGGTGGCTACTCTGAGCTTCATTTCTGTCGCGTTAGCTAACTAGTGCGCGCGAATTCTCCCAGCATCGATTTCAAAATAAGCGTCGAAAAGCAGCGGATCGTCGAAGTGCCGGCGACCTACGAACGCGGTCGCATGATGGCCCCACTGCCGCATCTGCCCGGCCGACGCAATACCCATCGGCCAGAACAGCCATCGTTCGGCTCGTTCACTGCCGCTGATCAGTCCGTTGCTTCCGTAAACGCTGCGTGTGCCGCCAGCGCTACGCGTCAATGCTGTCAGCGTTCGCTCGTCGCGCAAGGCGTAGTCCGCCGAACCGGTATCAGGCTCGCCGGTTACTTGTACGCGCTGCAGATAGTGGCTGCCTGACTCGATCCGAAGCACTACTCGCTCGCCAGTTCGCGGCGCGCGCACGGTCTGCGGAACAAAAAGGCTGTCATCGAGCGTTGCAGGCAAATCACGGGGCCTCGCGTTTTCGGTCGGAAAGAACAGGTGATAACAACCACACGCGTGCATGGTGTCATAGACAAGCGCTTCGCCCGCGTGGTCAAGCGTAACCCGCCAGACCACGCCGTCGAGTTTGCCCGCCAGCAGATCGAACGCCTGCCCGGCAGCCGCAGGGCGCTCACTGAACCATAAGCTGTAGGTCAGTTGCGGGTGAATCAAGCCACCGATCAAGGTGTATGTCAGCCGCGTGTACAAAACAGGCGACTTTGTGTCGACGATCACGCGGTCGTCTCGGTCGAGGACCAACGCGCCGGGGCGATCGAAATCGGCGGCGACGTCGATTTCCAGCACCGGCGCGTGTCGCACCAACAGAGCCGCGACGTCATGAGCGCGCAACTGCGGCACGCCGAGCGCGTCCAGCACCGAAGGCGTCAACGGTAGTGCGGGCGTGGAACTGCGCCCGGCCGGTGCGTAGCGCTGCAGTCGGCCCCGCACCGGCAGCGTTTCGGGTGATGCGGCAAAGACATCGCGCGTGTTCGTTTGCCACTTGGCGATACCAACGGCAAACGGCAGGCGCGTCAACGGATAGACGCCCAGCGCCCGCAGCAGCACGCTGTAACGATCTGGCACCGTGGCCGCTGCGCGCAATTCGCCGATGGCATCCGCGTCAGCTGCGGCCAGCAACGCACGACAACGCGGCAGATCGTCGACGCTCAGCGCCGCGTTGGCCAGCTCGCTCGCGCGCGCAATTTCATCGAGGTGTTGCAATCGGGCGCGCCAGGCCGACTGTTGCGCGTTATTCACGGACTGCTGGCCGAGCGCCGCGCTCAGACGATCAACGCGCAGATACGGAAACCCCGCAACGCGTGGAGCTTCGGCATCACGGACCCCGAGCGTATCGATGCGACGATCGATGTCGGCGAAAAGACGGGCGCAGTAGCCAATCGCGTCCTCGCGTTCGAGTCTTTGCGCAATCGGCGCCGCTGCGTACGGATCGACACTGGTGCAGCCGGCGACCGCGGCGAAAACGAACGCAATAGTCAAGACGCGCAAGGCAAACAAATAGGCCAGACCCATCGCGCCTACTGCGACTTTTCGATCGGTGCGCGCGCCGCTTGCCGCCGCGCCATTTCGCGCAACATCGCTTCGAACTGATTGCGCACCGTCTTGGTTACCATGGCGGTGCCGAACAAATCGCCGACGATCGGTGGCAGCGGCGCGGCCAACTCGAAGCGCGATTCGTACTCCAATCGAACGCCGGCCCGGCGATCGACCGTGACGACGGACAGGTCGTAGGTGCCGACGAACGAGCGCAACGTTTGCGGCTCGCCGTCAATCTCGCCGGGTTCAGAGCGTGCAACGACTCGCTCGTACGGTTGCTGCGTGATCGAGAGCCGTATACGCACCGGAATATCGAAAAGAAACAGCGGAAACTGTCCGAGATGCTCGACGATCGAGCGCGTGCCCTTGCGGGACACGACACGTGAGCGCTCGATGTTCGGCAAAAAATCGCGCATGTGCTCGTAGTCGGTGATGGTTTCCCAAGCAACGCGCGGATCGACCGCCACGGTGGCGCGTGCCCTGACAGAAAAAGTGTCACCGTCGCGCTCGACCGTAATCGTCGGCAACGTCTGCGACTCGCTGCCAACAGGCAACGCCAGTAGCAGGCTAAATAGCGCGATCTGCCCGCGGCCGGCCCAAACGCTGTATCGCTTCGACATTGGTCCATGAGAAACAGGCGTCGGCAGCGGCGCGCCAATTGAGCCAGCAAAATTGCAGGTGCTCACGCGGATCAAGTCGAGGCTCGAAGCGATGCGGCAGGCAAAGTCCAAAGACATGCTCCACATTATGCGTAACGCCCGCTGCATATCGGTGACGCCAGTGCGCGTAAATTTCGAAGCGATGGCTGAGCTTCCAGTCGTCGAACTGTTGAGGGGCAGCGGTAAAGCCGGTTTCCTCCTCGAGTTCCCGCGCGCAGGTGGTGAGCAACGGCTCATCGATCGCATCACGGCTGCCGGTGATCGACTGCCAATAGCCTGGATGATCCGTTCGCTCAAGAATCAGCACGTCGAGCGCCGATGTGTGAACCACCACCAGCACCGACTCCGGAAGTTTCATCGGTACTGCCAGCGCCGCTATGCAACGCGAGGCTCGACCGTTTTCGCTTCGCCGCGCACGCGAATGTGCAGCTCGCGCAGCTGTTTTTCGTCGACCGTGCTCGGCGCCTGCGTGAGTAAACACTGCGCACGCTGCGTCTTGGGAAATGCAATCACGTCGCGGATCGATTCTGCACCGGCCATTAACGTCACGATGCGATCAAGCCCGAACGCGATGCCACCGTGGGGCGGCGCGCCGTATTGCAGCGCGTCCAGCAAGAATCCAAACTTTTCACCGGCTTCGTCGGCACTTATTTTCAGCGCGCGAAATACTTTGCTCTGCACCTCCTCGCGATGGATGCGAATCGAGCCACCGCCGATTTCCCAGCCATTGAGCACCATGTCATACGCCTTTGCCAGCGCGCGCGCCGGATCGGTCCCCAGATGGTCCTCGTGCCCATCCTTGGGGCTCGTAAACGGATGATGGGCGGCAGCGTAGCGCTGCGTTTCTTCGTCGAATTCGAACATTGGGAAGTCGACCACCCAGACCGGCTGCCAGCCCGCACTAAAGAGGCCGCGTGCGCGGCCAAACTCGCTGTGCCCAATTTTCACGCGCAACGCCCCCAACGCGTCGTACACGATCTTGGCGCGATCGGCGCCGAAGAAAATCAGGTCGCCGCTCTTGGCACCGGTGCGTTCTACGATGGTTGCCAACGCAGCATCGTGCAGGTTCTTGATGATCGGACTTTGCATTCCCTGACGGAGCGTTTCGCCCGGACTGGGGGCAGCGTCATTGACCTTGATGTACGCCAGCCCCTTGGCGCCGTAAATCTTGACGAATTCCGCGAAGCCGTCGATTTCAGAGCGCGGCAGATCGCCACCACCCGGAACGCGCAGGGCAACGACCTTGCCATCCTTCATTTCGGTCGCGCTTTTAAACACCTTGAATTCGACGTCGCCCATCGCGTCGGTCAAATCCGTCAGCTGCAAATCAATTCGCAGATCGGGCTTGTCCGAGCCGTAGCGCTGTATCGCGTCGGCGTACGTCATCACCGGAAATGGCTGCGGCAGTTTCACCGCGAGCACTTCATCGAACACCACACGCGTCATCTGCTCCATCATGTCGCGGATCTCTGTTTCGTCTAGGAAGGACATTTCAACGTCGATCTGTGTGAACTCGGGCTGGCGATCGGCGCGCAGATCTTCGTCGCGAAAGCATTTGACGATCTGGTAATAGCGATCGAAGCCGGCGACCATCAGCAATTGCTTGAAAAGCTGCGGCGACTGCGGAAGCGCAAAAAAAGCGCCGGCGTGTACGCGTGATGGAACCAGATAATCACGCGCGCCTTCCGGTGTGCTGCGCGTCAGCATCGGAGTTTCGATGTCTATGAAGCCGGCCGCATCCAGATACTTGCGCACCGCCATGGTCACTCGATAACGCAGCATCATGTTCTTCTGCATTGCTGGCCGCCGCAGGTCGAGCACGCGATGCGTCAGTCGCGTGGTTTCCGACAAATTCTCATCATCGATCTGAAACGGAATCGGAACCGAAGGATTCAGAATCGTGAGTTGGCGGCACAGCACTTCAATTTCGCCCGACACCAGCGCCGTGTTCACCGTGCCTTCGGGTCGCCGACGCACCACACCGTCGACCTGCAGGCAGTATTCGCTGCGCACCTTCTCTGCTGCCGCAAACACCTCTGCCTGATCGGGATCGCATATGACCTGCACCATGCCCTCGCGATCGCGCAGGTCAATGAATATGACGCCGCCATGATCGCGCCGCCGCTGCACCCATCCGTACAAGGTGACCGTTTGGCCAATGAACCTGGGGTCCATTAAGCCCGCATATTCGGTACGCATAAACGCTCCGGGTATTACGTTCAGGGGCGCCGGTCCGCATCGCAGCCCGGCCACTTGATTTATGGTTTCAGCGTTGAAGCGCGCAGGCTGCACGCGGGTCAGACGATCGCCAGCCGTCCGACCCTAGCGGTTTCGATTCGAAGCGACGGACAGTGAGAAACGAATTTTCGTCGGCATGGCCATCAGCTTAATCAAGATGGCTAATTGTCTCAACTGGCGCGGGCGGCCGTTGCGCGGTCAGCGCAGAGCGCTGCGGGCGAGCGCCTGTCCGCGGCGCAACGACGCCCAGTGATATGTGGAACTTCAACGCGTCGTCAACGCTGATATCGACCTCGCGCACGTCGTCGGGACGTACCACCAACACGTAACCCGATGTCGGATTGGGCGCAGTCGGCACGTACACAGTGATCGCATTGGGCGTAGTCGCCGCTGCAATGGTCGCTCCGGGCGAGCCCACCACAAAAGCAAGCGTCCATTGACCGCGCTGTGGAAATTCGATCATTACAACTTTGCGAAATGATTGCCCGCGCGTGGCGAGCAAAGTGTCCGAAATCTGTTTCACGCTCGAGTAGATTGAACGCACGATCGGAATTCGATTCAGCAACCCATGCCACCAGCGCAGCAAGCGCTCGCCGATGATGTTTGCCGCGAGCATGCCGGTCGCGAGCACAATCAGCAGCGACATCAGCAATCCGATGCCAGGAATGTGAAACGGCAACAGGGCATCGGGTCGCCAACTCGAAGGCAACAGCAGCAGCGTCTGGTCCATCGTGCTGACGATTAGATCGAGCACCCAAAATGTGATGGCGAGCGGAATCCAGACCAATAGCCCCGCGACCAGATACCTTTTGAGCATGGTCCGGCACTAGCCCTTTTTTTCGCTCGACGAACCACCGGCGGGGGGTGGCGATGCGGCGGGCGGCGGTGGCGGAGCGGGCTTGCTGTTCGACTCCGACTTTGTATCGGACTTGCTTCCGGTTTTCGCTGGCGCTTTCGAATCGTTAACAGATTTTGAATCAGCCGCCGATTTTGAATCGCCCGCAGATTTTGGATCGCCCGCGGATCTTGAATCAACCGCAGGATCCGGCTTCGTCTCCGATTTCGCTTCTGTTTTCGAGTCGGCAGCCTGCTCGGTTTTCGGCTGATCTTCTGACGCGTCCGACTTGCCCGAGTCTTTTTTCTTGCCCGAGCCGCTATCGCGAAAATCCGTGACGTACCAACCGCCGCCCTTCAGATGAAAGCCGGCCGCCGTCACCTGCTTCACCAATGCCGGCCTGGTGCAGTTCGGGCAAACGGTCAACAACGCATCGGACATTTTCTGGATCAACTCCAGTTCGTGTCCGCACTCCGCGCATTTGTACGCGTAAATCGGCATTGCACTCTCGAGCGCGGAAAACGCGTGATTGTAGGGGAGTCGGCTTCCGCGCTTGGACATTTGCCGCGCGCTGATTCAGACTGACCGTCAAAGGAGATCCAAGATGGCCAGCAAATCAAAACCGTCAGCGTCCGCTGCCGACGACCGACGCGGTCTCTTAAGTGCGGTGCAGAGCTCGGGATCGGGCAAGGTCAAGGTAGCGGTTACCGACATCGACGGCGTGCTGCGCGGCAAGTATCTGCACAAAGACAAATTTATGTCTGCAGTCGATGGCGGCTTCGGCTTCTGCAATGTCGTCTTCGGCTGGGACATGACTGACAGCGTGTATGACAACGCGCATGTGATCGGATGGCAGCACGGTTTCCCCGACGTAATGGTGCAACTCGACCTGGCGACCGGGCGAAATGTCCCCTGGGACAACGATGTTGCGTTTTTCCTCGGCGATTTCATCAACACCGACGGCTCGCCATTTCCGCTGTGTCCTCGTCAGTTGCTGAAGACGGTCATTGCACGCGCCGCCAAACTCGGTATGCAGCCAATGTGCGGGCTCGAATTCGAGTGGTTCAATTTCGCCGAGACGCCGCACAGCTGGGCCGCGAAAAAAGGTGTCGATCCGACGCCGTTGACGCCGGGCATGTTCGGCTATTCATTACTGAGAACCAACGCGAATCGCGAATATTTCAATGCGTTGATGGACGAGCTGCTGCTGTTTCGCGTGCCAATCGAAGGGCTGCACACGGAAACGGGCCCCGGCGTGTACGAAGCGGCGATTCAGTTTTCGGACGCGCTCGAATGCGCCGATCGCGGCGTGTTGTTCAAGAGCAGCGCCAAAGAGATCGGCGCCGCGTTTGGAATCATTCCGAGTTTCATGGCCAAATGGAGCTCGCAGTACCCGGGTTGCAGCGGTCACGTGCACCAATCGATGACTGACGGTAAAAAGAATCTTTTTTTTGACGAAGGCTCAAAGAAAAGCGCGCGCGCCGGCATGAGCAAGGTGTTCGAGAGTTTTCTTGCTGGCCAGATCGCCGCGCTGATGGAATTCGCACCGATGTTCTGGCCGACAGTGAACAGCTACAAGCGGCTGGTCGATGGCTTTTGGGCCCCGGTCAAACCGACCTGGGCGATCGACAATCGCACCGCGAGCTTTCGTGTGATCCCGGGATCCTCGAAAAGCACGCGGCTCGAAACGCGTTGCCCCGGCGCTGACATCAATCCGTATCTGGCGGTCGCTGCACTACTGGCCGCTGGACTGCACGGCATCGAAAAAAATCTGAAGCTGACCGCGCTGCCGATCACCGGCACCAACCAGGGCTCGGAGAACACCCCGCGCGCACCGCGCTCGCTAAAAGAAACCACCGATATCTTTCGCCGCAGTGAGCTCGCGCGCGACTGGTTCGGCGACACGTTCGTCGACCACTTCGCCGCGACGCGCGATTGGGAATGGCGGCAGTGGCAGGACGCCGTGACCGACTGGGAGCTGAAGCGATACTTCGAGGTCATCTAATGCCGTCACGGCAGCGACGGCGTACCGCTGATCGTTGCCGGTGACCGAAGAATTCAAGGCTATTCGGCGGCCGGCTACGAATAGTTGGCCGGCTCGTGTCGTAGCCTGTTCAGTTAATCTGTCGGCTCGCCCGCATCGAGCGGCATCGATCAGGTCGCGCCATCACGTATGTCCACCGCACCGTTTTACGTCGTGTTGAATGCCGGCTCAGGCCAGAGCGAAGCTGAGATCACATCGCGTGCCATTGCAGACGCTTTTACCGCTGCAGGACGTGCGCACGAGATATTTCGCGTCGACGATCCGCAGAAGCTCGGCGAGATCGCGCAGCAAGCGGTGGCTAAAGCACGGCAAAACGCCGGCATCGTGGTCGCTGCGGGGGGCGACGGCACGTTAAATGCGGTGGCGCAGGCAACGTTGAATAGTGGTTGCCAGTTCGGCGCGATTCCGCAAGGCACGTTTAACTACTTCGGGCGTGCGCACGGTATTTCGGCGGACGCCGCGCAGGCGGCGCATGCGCTGCTTTCGGCACGCGTGAATCCGGTGCAGGTGGGGCTGGTCAACGGCCGCGTATTTCTGGTCAACGCGAGTCTCGGCTTGTATCCGAAGTTGCTCGAAGATCGCGAGGAGCAGAAGAAGAAGCACGGGCGCAGCCGACTGGTTGCAGCGTGGGCGGCTTTGGTGACGATTTTTCGCGGCTATCGTCCGATGCGGATCAAGCTCGAGCGCGACGGTCACATGCACCAGCTGCGCTCGGTAACCCTGTTCGTCGGCAACAATCGATTGCAACTCGAACAGATCGGACTTGAAGCCGATGGGGTCGACGACGGCAAGCTGTCGGCCATCGTATTGCGGCCTTTGTCGACCCTGAGCCTGTTATGGCTCGTAGTGCAGGGAGCGATGGGTAAATTGGGCCAGGCCAGCGGCGTTGAACGATTTACGCTGACCAAACTGGTGGTGACGCCATCGAGCCGGCTATTGCGGCGCCTCAAAGTGGCGACCGACGGCGAGATCTCCTGGATGGACACGCCGATCGAGTTCAGCGTCGCACCCGAGCCGCTGTTGTTGCTGACGCCCATTGACGCGATTCCTGAAACTGCCGGTTGATGACAACCCTGCTGCAGATCTCGGATGCCCACTTCGGCACCGAGCGCCCGCCCGTAGTGCAGGCGCTGCTGCACCTGGCGCGCGATCACCCACCCGATCTCGTCGTGCTCTCGGGCGACATCACGCAACGCGCGCGCCCGAGCCAATTCAGCGCCGCGCGCGCCTTTATTGATCAACTGAAACCGGCGGCGCTGCTCGCAATTCCCGGCAACCACGACATTCCGCTCTACAACGTCTTCGCGCGCGCGTTAATGCCGTATGCGAATTACATCAGGGCATTCGGCAACAATCTGGAGCCCGATTTTGAATCGGAGCAACTGCTGGTGCTCGGCATCAACACCACGCGGCCGCATCGACACAAGGATGGCGAGCTGTCACCCGCGCAGATCGAGCGTGTCACGCAGCGTCTGCGAAACGCGGATGCTTCGCAACTGCGCATCGTGGTTGTGCATCAACCGGTGCTCGCGATTCGCGCCAGCGACGAAGACAATCTGCTCAACGGTCACAAGGAAGCGGTGCCGGCGTGGGCCAACGCCGGTGGCGACATCATCATGGGCGGGCACATTCATTTGCCGTACGTCCATTCAATGCGCACGACGTTTCCTCTTTTAAAACGCGATATCTGGACGGTGCAGGCAGGGACAGCGGTCTCATCGAGAATCCGCGAAGGCATCAACAACTCGGTCAACCTGATTCGCTGCGAAGGAGCACGATCTCCTCGCCGGTGCAGCGTGGAGCGTTGGGATTACACAGCGGCTTCAGCGCGCTTCGAACAACACTCGACCCAGGAACTGACCTTCGCTTCATCTGATGCCGTCTGAGCGGCTGGCGGCGCGCGCTGTCGAGCTCGCCGGCACCGTGGGCGCGAACGCGCTGCCGGCTTTTGGCGCAACGCTGCTTTGCGTGCTTCTGCTCGTCGCCGCCGGATGGTTTGTGGTTCATCGTCATTACATCAAGCGCCACAAGCTAGCTCACGACGCGGACGCTCGTGTGTTGAGTGCGACACTCATCTTCGGATCGCTCGCAATCGTCAGCGCCGCAGCCGTATTCGCAACGCTTCCCGGCTGGATCGTGATCGATGGCACGCTGGCGCGCGCCGACCAGGCGTTGACCGACGCGATCCGCCGCGACACCACGCCGGCGGTGCTGCAGATGTTCGCTGCGGTGACGGTGCTTGCCAACACCACAACGCTCTGGCTACTCGCCATCACGGGTGCCGCGGTTCTGCTGTCGCAACGCCGGTATACGCTCGCACTTGTCTGGACCGCGGCGATCGCCGGCAACGGCATTCTGACGCGCATTCTCAAAACGATTTTTGCGCGGGCGCGGCCGGTGTATGAGCACCAATTGTTTACTGCAGATGGCTGGAGTTTTCCAAGCGGTCATTCGTCCGGCGCTGTGGCCGCGTACGGCGTGCTCGCCTATGTACTGGTGCGCTCGACGCCCGTAATCTGGCACCTGCCGATCGTGCTGGTTGCGACGACAATCATCTTTGCCACCGGATGTAGCCGCATATTCCTGCAAGTGCACTATGCGAGCGACGTGCTGGCTGGCTTTGCCTCAGGCCTCGCATGGCTCGCGGTCTGCGTTGCTGCTGCGGAACTTTGCCGCCGCGCCGGCGCGAGATAGTTTTTTCTAACGGTGACCCATCGCCAACACAGCGCGCCTGCTACGCGGTAACGCTACATCGAGGAGCGCGTCGACTCGTGCTCGTGCAGCAACAACCCTTCCAGCGGATTGACCTCGCAGTCCCACGGCTTTTGCGCAATGGCGTCCTGCGTATCGGCATAGCCAGCCGCCCAACGCGCCTTGATTCCGGCCGGTGTGAAATCGATGTCCTTGGTGTGGTCTTCGCCATCGAGGCGCGGCGCCAGCAGCCGCACGATGTGAATCGTGGTTCGGCATCCCCATGAGATCATCTCCTGAACCTCGGCGCTGGCGCGATCGCGCAGCGGCACGTGTTTAGCCATTTCCGAAATCACGTGGCGCAGTCGATGAATCTGCTGCTGCCGTTTGACGTGACTTACCGCACGGCTTGAATACTGAATTTCTTTTTGCCGGCCGAGCACTTCCCAGATCGACTGTGGCTCGGTTCCGCTTGGATTCCATAAATGCACGCTGAACACGGTCGAGCTCCGGCGCGGATTGTCATCGAGGACCGCCTCGACCGGCGTGTTCGAGTAGATACCACCGTCCCAGTACGGCTCGCCATCGATGCGGATTGCCGGAAACGCCGGCGGCAGCGCACCCGACGCCATGATGTGGCTTTCGTGCAGCGGCTCTTTGCGACTATCGAAGTAGCGCATCGCGCCGGTGCGGGCGTTGACCGCTCCCACGGTCAACCGCGTTAAATTGCGCTTGATCAAATCGAAATCGACCAGGCGCGTCAATGTCGTACGCAATTGCTCCGTTCGATAGTACGAAGCATCTTCGACGCCAAGCGCAGCGCGCACACCGAGCCACGACTTCGGATTCGGCTCGAAGAAACCAGGCACGCCCATCGTCATCGTGGTCAGGTTGGACGCCGGCCCCGTGAGCCACCATGGCAACGCGGCACCACCCGGCTGATCCCACTCGACACCGTCCCAAAAGTCGCGCAGCTTTGCCAGCCGCTGCGCGGGCGGATTGCCGGCGATCAGCGCCGCGTTGATCGCTCCGATCGATGTGCCGATCACCCAGTCGGGCTCGATGCCCGCCTCGTGCAGCGCCTGATACACGCCACCCTGATACGCGCCAAGCGCGCCGCCGCCTTGCAGCACGAGCACGATCTGCCCGGGCGGCATCGCGGCGGAGGTCGGCGTCACACGCAAAGCGGGCTTGCGCGATTTGCGCGCGGGCTGGTTTGTTGGCTTGCCGGCAGATTTACGCACTGCTCTTGCCATCGTCACTCCTCACCATGCAGTCCTTCGCTGTTCAAGCTTCCGACCGCCGCCACACGCTCGCCAGCCACGGCTGCTGATCGCGCGGCAGGCCGTCGGGCCGGTAATAATGTTCGAGCTCGACGAAATTTGCGTCCGTCATCCATCGGCGCCACGCGGTGAGATCGTGATACGCGCCGTAGCGTCCACGATTCCACCCTTCTTCATTCGCGCCGCGTGGATTCGAACTGAACAACACACCGCGCGGCTTCAGAGTTGCGTGCAATTGCCCAAGCACGCGCGCCAGTTGCGACGAAGGTACGTGAAACAGCGAAGCGTTGGCGAACACGCCGTCAAAACGCGCGGCCGGAAGATCGAGCTCTAAAAAATCCTGTTGCCAGACTTCGCAGCCAGTCTCTGCACGCGCCATCTCGACGAAACGTGCCGCACCGTCAACACCAGTCGGCGTATGGCCCAACGCCGAGAATATTTTCAGATCGCGCCCAGGCCCACAGCCGAGATCGAGAATCGACAATGGCGGACGGCCTTCGATATGGCGCAACAACGCGCCGATGTTCTGACTGACATCATGATCACGCGTGCCTGCCTCAAAATCGTCGGCACGCTGGTTGTAATGCTGCAGCGTTAGCGCAGCAATATTCTGCAGGTCGGACGGCTGGTTTTTCATGGACGTTTGCGGGTCAGAGTGCGGCAGCGAGGCTAAGCGTAAGGCAGCGCCGCGATGCCACGTCGTCGTGCCTCAGCGCCGCAGTAACATCCGCTCTGTCTTCGCCTCGGCACATGGCGCTCGTGTCTGAATCTGCTGTCACATTTCTCTTTACCGACATAGAGGGCAGCACGCGTCTGTGGGAGCGGGAGCCGGAGCGAATGCTGCCGGTAATGGCGCGCCACGATGCCATTTCCAAGTCAGCGGTCGAGCGCAATCGCGGAACGATTGTGAAGATGACGGGCGATGGCGTGCATGCTGCGTTCAACGACCCACACGATGCCGTGCTTGCAACCATCGAGATTCAGCGGCACCTTTCGGCGGAGCAAACAGGCGACAGCCTGGCCCTGCACTTGCGCTGTGGCCTGCACGCGGGAATCGACGAACGACGCGATGGTGATTTCTACGGCCGCGCCGTCAATCGTGCCGCACGCATCATGTGCGCAGCCCACGGTGGACAGATGTTGTTATCGAAAGCGGTTGCGGAACAAGTTCGGGCGACGCTGCCCGATGGCGTATCGCTACGCGACCTGGGCACCGTGCGGTTGCGAGACTTATCCAGCCAGGAACACAT
>JACCZX010000054.1 GCA_013695705.1 Burkholderiaceae bacterium
CAACTGCACCGGACTCCGCCACTTGCTCAAGCACTGCATCGGCCGCGGGGGAGCGCTCGTCCGCGAAGAACCAGGCCAGCGTGATCGAACTGTCGATCACCAGACTCAACGGCGGCCCTCGTTGACCAGGTCTTTGATCTTAAGACCCCTGAGGGTGACGCTGACGCTGCGGGCCCGAATGCCTGCGGCAGCCTTGCGAGCCCTGGACCGGTCAATGTGGGTTTTCGCGGCGACCAGTCGCGCCACGGCCTTGCCGCGCCGAGTGATCAGGACCTCTTCGCCGTTGACCACCCAGTCAAGCAGGGTGCCGAGTTTGTTTTTCGCCTCAAAGGCGCCGATCTCACGCATGGCAATTCCTATCTAGATTACGGGCTAGCTTACCACAGCGTGCCATTACCGCGCAGGACGAACGGCCATGTATTGCCTATTAACGACCATAGACGCTCCCGGATATCGTCCGGCCCTATCAGATTGCCGCCTTCGTCGCGTCAGACGATGCCTCGGCGCGGGCGACGGTGCTCGACTTGGCACGCGAGATGGGCTTTCGCCCCATTGATTGCGGTTTTCTCCAGCAGGCGCGCTTGCTGGAGACCGCTGCCGATTTGATTCGCTTGCTCATCAGTTCGCACGGCTTGAACACCAACTTCGCCCTCGTGAACACTCCCGATGCACCGTCGCGCACGCTAGGCGGCAGGCAAGCGTCAGCACTCAAGTAGATGCGCATCTCAGAGGACAGCAGGTCGTTGTCGTCGGCGTTGGGCCGAGCCACCGCGGTGCTCGCAGCGTCGCGCCGAGCCCTGCCTGTTTAACGAAAGTATCCGCTTGGACTAACAGCGGAACAGAGGAGTAATCAATGTCTGAGCTTCTAAGCGATAAAGACCTGGCCGAGCTAGCGCCAGCCGAAAATCTGAAGTTCCGTTCACCGGTGCCGGTGCGATCGATCTCGAATGGCGAGATCATGGTCGGGCCGCAGACCGACAGCCAGCGGCAGGTCGAATCCCGCATCCGCGATCTCGCCGAAGAGTTCAGCCAGCGGGAGGGCGTCAGCCGCAGACATTTTCTGCGCACCGCAGCCGGCATGGCAGTCGGCTTCCTCGCGATGAACGATATCTATGGCGATCTGTTCGTCGTCAGCCGGGCGGAAGCTGCGACAAGAAAGATCTCCCGAACGCAGAAATCCAACTGCTAGACACGGGTCATTTCGCTCTGGAGAAAGAGCGCGCGATCATCGACGGCATATCGCGCGGTTCTTGAAGAGTGGCTCCGAAGAACGTGAGCGATCACGACGGGTGATGCCGTGATGAATTGCGGACGGCAAAATTGTGAGCGAAGAGGTCTTTATCTAAGGAAGCTCTGAATGAGTCGTCATCCCGGCGCAGTCCGGGATCCAAGTGCTTAGTTCAATTGGGCCCCGGCCTGCGCCGGGGCGACGCAAGTCACTTGATCAGAATTTCCCTAATGCCGTGCGGCGATGCTGGCGCGTTCGCTCGCCACGGGACGTTGGGTGCGCCACGCCCCCCTGTTGTTTGCCCTGCCAACAGACCCGCGCGTTCCAGCACCGCATCGAGTCGCTGCTCCAATTCCGGTGTCGCCGGCATCATCGGCAGCCGGTGCTCGTTGCGCTCGAGGATACCGAGCCGCTTCATCATGTATTTCATTGGAATCGGATTGGTGTCGAAGAACACCGCGCACATCAACTCGAACAACTCGAAGTGCAGCTGGCGCGCGCTGGTCATGTGCCCGGCGCGCGTCTCGTTGCACATGGCCGCTACCTGGGCCGGCGCGAGGTTCGCCACCGCGTTCATCGTGCCCTGCGCGCCGAGCGCCATCATCGAGAACGTGAACTCTTCGAGGCCGACGAAGATGCGGAACTCGGGTCCGAGGCGGCTGATCATCTGCGTCACGAAGTGGTGATCGTCGGCGGCGTGCTTGATGCCGACGAAATGCGCGGTGTTATCGCAGATGCGCTCGAGCGTGTCGAGCTCGACCTTGAATGCCGTGCGCCCGGGGATGTGATACATCAGCATCGGCAAATCGGTGCGGCGGCCGAGATCGGTGTAGAACTCCACGACACCGCGCTGCGGAGGGCGGATGAAAAACGGCGTCAGGATCAGCAGCGCGTCCGCGCCCGCCTTGGTCGCGTACTCGGTGAGCGCAATTGTTTCGGCGTGCGATGTGGCGCCGGTTTGCGCGACCACCGGGATGCGCTTCGCAGCCGCTTCGAGCGCCACTTTCAGCAGCTGGTTGCGCTCTTCCACAGTCAGCGTCGACGGCTCGGAGGTCGTGCCATTGATGACCACACCGTGCGTGCCGTTGGCGATCTGGAACTCGATCAGCTTCGCGTAGGCGTCGAAGTCGACGCGCCCGTCGCGCAACGGCGTGACGATCGGCGGATACGAGCCGACCAGAAATTTTTCATCCAGCTTGATCACGCCGCTGCTCGATCGGCTCGATTGGTCATGAACCCTGTTTCGCTGCCCAGCAGTGCTGCCGGCGCCTTCATGCTCTCCTGCCACAGCAACGATTCCATATAGATGTTAAGCGGCTGGTCCTGCACCGTCAGCTCGTACACGTAATCGTCGTATGAGGCGTGGTTATGCACCGCCCAGCCGGGGGCGGACAGCATCAGATCGCCGGCCTTCCATTCGTAGCGATTGCCCGCCACCACCGAATAGCCGCGGCCGGAGAAGTAGTAGTTGATGGCTGCCGACACATGGCGATGCGGGCGGTCGATAATCTTCGGCGGCCGGATCGTCATCGTGGCGAAAAAACTGGGCGTGATGCCGTTGTGCCGTCCGGTCACCGGGTTGTACATC
Source organism: Burkholderiaceae bacterium (assembly GCA_013695705.1). Taxonomy (GTDB): domain Bacteria; phylum Pseudomonadota; class Gammaproteobacteria; order Burkholderiales; family Burkholderiaceae_F; genus JACCZX01. The sequence continues at coordinate 2,817 of JACCZX010000054.1, forward strand.
ATGTAGAGGCGCCGACCGACGTACTCGCTGCCGAGCGCTTCGAGCTTGTCGATCTCCCGCTTGACATCCACCCAAGGGAAATGCAACGGCTTTGATTCGACCACCTGCGGATTGATCAGCACCTCGTACGGCATCAGCATGCCGCCATCGTCGCCCAGCGGAATCATGCCGAACGGGCTCTTGCGGCGCGCATCATCTTCGGCCGGCTCGCGCGTGGCGCTCACGATCCCCGCCTTGACCGGCGGCTCGAAATCGGCAACGTAGATTTCCATGTGCTGCAGCAGCGGCACGTTCGAATACGTCAGCCTGACCTGAAGGTCGCCGGTGTCGTTCACGTGCCAGTAAGCGGCGTACGACGGATGGTTCCACACGTCGTACTGGTGGAACTCGATGCGATTGCCGGCCACGACGGTGTGGCCGCCGCCGCGAATGCAGAAGTTGACTTCGGTTGCGTTGTGACGGAACGCGGCTGTCTTCTCGCCGGGTTTGAGCACCGCAAGTTTTATCTGAATTCCGGGAGCGAGGCCCGGTGTGTCGGATGCTGCATACGGATGCACGATCAGCGATTCGCGCCGTCCATCCGCAGGCGGTGCAAGACCTGCAAGCCGCTGCACTTCCGCATCGATCTCTTCGCGAGTGATGATGACCGGCGGCCATACGTTGTTGTCGCGCGGATGCTGGCCGGTGATGTCGACGAAGCGACCCTGCAACTGCTCGAAGCTCTGGCGTAATTTGCTCATGACTGTCCTCTTCGATCGCGACTTCAGGCAGCCGCGCGAATTCCTGGAATTCCATTCGAAGGCCGGATGCGCGGTTGCGCGCGCTGCGGGTGGGCAAACGGTCGCCCCTTGCCGGCCTTCAGCGCGCGTGCATAGATTTCGGCGCCCAGCGCCAGGTCCGCAATTCCCATTCCCATCGCCTTGAAAAGCGTCAGGTCGTCACCCGGAGCGCGTTTTCGCCCTTCAGCGATCAGACGCGACAGCGGGTGGACCGGTTCCCAATGCGCGCCAGGCGGGCCGAACCGGGTCTTGAATTCCTGCGACAGATTCTGCACCGATGGCACGCTGTCGACCGCGATGCAGCTCGCGCGCTCGAAAATGCTCTGCGCGAACTCCTCGCGCTCGGGACTGATCGCACCGACCGCGTTGATGTGCGCGCCGCGCGCGACCATCGAAGCGTCGAGAAACGCCGCTGTCGCACGCGTGACCAGCGTGATGATCGGAGCATTTTCCACTGCCGCTGCAACTGAACGCGCCTCAATGATTTCGCAATCGAATTCCATCCGAAGCTTGCTGATCAGCTGCGTGCGGCTTTCCGCCCGCGGGCTGAACACGCGCACGCGCTTCAGCGGACGCACCGCATTGACCGCAGCGACCTGCAGCAGCGCCTGTTTGCCGGTGCCGACGAGTGCGAGGTCATCGGCGTCCGCGGCAGCCAGCCAATCGGTCGCGACACCCGAGATTCCGCCGGTGCGCATCTGACCCAGCGCAAACGCCTCGATGATCGCCTTGATCGAGCCATCGTCGGCTCCGATGACGATCAACAGCGGCGTCGCACCGCCTTCGGTGTGCGCCCATGTCTTCGTCGCTGCCAGTTTCTGCTGCGTGAAAACCGCGCCGATCGCATGCAAGTTGCCAGCATGCAGATTGTTATCGCCCCAACTCGCTTGCGTCTTCAGCATATTTTGCGCGGCGCCGCTCGCTTCTTGCCGCAGGCCGCTCTCGAGCGCGGAGATGGCTTCGCCAAGGTCGAGCAGCTCGACCACCTCTTGCTCGGTGATCCACAGTGGCGCTGTCATACGCGCGCTGCATCGAAGATCGACGCCACCGGCGGCTTCAGCGCAAGCGTATTCACCACCAGCGCGTGCGCAACATAGCGCCCGGCGAGCATCGCGACCGCCATTGCTTGCGCCGGCGACAGATGATCGAGCATTGCTTCGAACTCCGATTCGACGCCGATCCCGCGTCGCTCGATCGCTGCGATCACGTAGCGCTGCACCGCGCGCTCGGCGTCCGCGAGCTCGACTGCCGCGTCGGGCTGCAGGCGTTCGACCGCGGCGATCCATTCGCTCGACAACCCGAGCTTCTCGCACAAGCGTTCGTGCTGATTGCGCTCGTAGGCGTTGTCCATCAGGCCGGCGACCGTCAGCGCGCTGACTTCGGTCAGGTTCTTCGGCAGCGCCCGACCGAGCGCGTCGGTGAACGCCATGAAGCTCATCAGCACATCGGCGTTGTGCGCGGTGCACTGGAAGAACTCGCCGAGATAGCCAAGCCGATCGACCTTGGTCGAGCGCAGATACTGCGCCAGCTCGCCCGGCATCTGTTCGAGCGCCAATCGCGGAATGCGCTTGCTCATCACTCCGCCTGAATCTTGGCCTCTTTCACCAGCTTCGACCACTTGCTCAGATCGGACTGAATGACCTTCGCGAAGTCATCCGGCGTGCTGGCGCGCGAGCTGAACAGCTGCGCCTTCATCTTTGCCTGGACCTCGGGCATCGCCACCACCTTGCTCACCGCGTCGTTGAGCTTGATGACGATATCGCGCGGCGTGTTGGCCGGCGCCAGGAAACCGAACCAGATGTCAGCATCGAAGCCTGCGAAGCCCGCTTCGGCGATCGTCGGTATCTGTTCATCCACGGGAGAGCGGGTCGCAGAGGCAATCGCGAGGATGCGCAGCTTTCCGCCCTTCGCCTGTGGCGATGTATTGGTGATGGTGTTGAACAGGATCGGCACCTGCCCGCTGATGCCGTCGATGATCGCCGGACCGCAGCCCTTGTACGGGATGTGCACCATGCTGATGCCAGCGACTTGCTTGAACAGTTCACCGGCAAGATGCATCGCAGTGCCGTTGCCGCATGACGAATACGAGAATTTGGCGGGATCCTTCTTGACCATCTCGATCAGTTCCTTGACGGACTTCGCCGGCACCGAAGGATGCACCGCGAGCGCGATCGCGGTGGCGCCAACGACGGTGATCGGGGCGAAATCCTTCGTCACATCGAACGGTGTTTTCTGCAGCGACGGATTGGTGACGATCGTGTTGTTGGCGACCAGGATCGTGTAGCCGTCGGGCGCTGACTTCGCGACGAACTCCGCGCCGATATTGCCGGCGGCGCCCACCTTGTTTTCGACGATCACCGATTGGCCCAGCAGCTTTTCCAGCTCGGGAGCCACGATCCGCGCGACCAGATCGGTGCCGCCGCCGGGCGGGAACTGCGACACGAGTTTTACGACGCGATTCGGATAGGGCTGCGCGAAGGCCGCCCCGGCGGCGGCCAACAGCACCGCCACTGATCCACACCGCGTGAGATTCCTGGCGAAATTCTCGAAGTGTTTCACGTTGCTCCTTGGCTGACACGCGCCCAGCCGCAACCCTAGCGGTCGCTGCCCCATTGATCAATGTTGATTATTAAATCAATCAAAGGACGGGTGCGGACGTAATATCGATCAATCTTCACAGCTTACTGTCACCGCGATGTCGCATCCCGGAAAAGGGGGCGAGTACCTGTCCGCCGCTGAAGCCATCAGACTACTTGGCGTCAAAGCCCAGACCCTGTACGCGTATGCCAGCCGCCATCTGATCAGGACAATCCCGCACGGTAACAAGAGGCTCAAGCTTTACTCGCGCGAGGACGTTGAGCATTTGCGCGAGCGCGGCCATGCCAGATCGGGCAAGCGTTTTACGGCGAGCGGCGGATTGCGTTGGGGTGAGCCGATCGTTCACACCGCAATTACCGAAATCACCGATGCAGGACCCAAATATCGGAACAGGCTCGCCACCGACCTTGCCCGCTCCAACTGCTCGTTCGAATCGGTCGCCGAGCTGCTTTGGTCCGGCATCTCGGTTGACGAACACATCTGCTGGAATCGTCCACCGCCTGCACTTGATCCCGATCGCCTAATTAATGCACTGGGAGCTTTACGCTCCGACGTGCAACTCATCCATGCGTTCCTCATTCTCGCGTTAACCACCGGTATCGCACCCCACAATCGAGATGAGATACGACAGGGAACAACGACCCTGGTCGCGCGGGACTTGATCTCGTCGTTGCCCGGTTGTTTCGGCTACATCGCGAAGCGTCGCTCGTATCACACATGCCGCCCATCGACAGGCGTGGCCGAAAGCCTGGCGCGCGCACTCGGCATGTCTGAAGACGAAGAAGTGGTATCCGCTCTGAATGCTGCCCTCATCCTGGTTGCCGACCACGAGATGACACCGCCGACGTTTTCCGCGCGCGTTGCCGCCTCGAGCGGCTCGGATCTCTGCTCGTGCATCGTCAGCGCCATCTGCACGCACTCGGGCACGCGAGTGCGCAGGGCCTGTGAC
>JACCZX010000102.1 GCA_013695705.1 Burkholderiaceae bacterium
GAACACTTCGACCTAATCATCAACGGTACTACGACCAGTCTGCACCACGAAGCACCGGCGATCGACCCGGACACGTTCAACGATTGTGCGTTGGCATACGATCTGGCGTACGCCGCGGAGCCGACGCCGTTCATGCAGCTTGCCACGGCAGGTGGCGCGAAAATGGTGGTTGATGGGCTTGGCATGTTGATCGAACAGGCGGCGGAATCCTTTCTCCTTTGGCGCGGCGTCCGGCCCGACACCAGCGCGGTATATCGCGAGCTGCGGGACCTTTTAAAGCTTCAGTCTTCCGAGCACGCCGCCGTCAGATAGCAAATGCTTTTGATCATGCGCTGGCTGCTGCGCGCCGTGCTGCTGACGATCGTCGTCTTGTTGCTGATTCAGCTTTGGTACTTCGGTTGGGTCGCGTGGTGGAAGTGGAATGATCCCGGCAGCACCGCGTTCATGAGAAGCGAACTTGCGACACTGCGCGAGAAGAAACCGCAAGCCGAGCTGCGGCATCGATGGATCGAGTATCCACGAATTTCCGGGCAACTAAAGCGCGCGGTGATCGCGTCGGAAGACGCCAACTTTACCGAGCATGAGGGCGTTGATTGGGAAGCAATAGAGAAGGCCTATAAAGAGAATGCTCGCAAGGGCAAGCCGGCGCGGGGCGGCTCGACAATCACTCAGCAGCTCGCGAAGAATTTGTTCCTGTCGTCTGAGCGAAGTTACTGGCGCAAGGCGCAGGAACTGGCGATTACGTACATGATCGAGGCGCTGTGGGACAAACGCCGCATTCTCGAGGTGTACTTGAACGTTGTCGAATGGGGCGATGGTGTCTTCGGGGCGGAAGCAGCAGCGCGCCAGTACTTCGGCATCAGTGCTGCACAACTAACGGCGGAGCAATCGGCGCGGTTGGCTGCGTATTTGCCCAACCCCAAGCGCTATGGCCGCGTGCGATCTGGCCCCTACCTCGATAAACGTACCGCGGCGATTCGGCGGTTCATGGTAGACGCGCCGATTCCCTAGCAAGCGTGTGCGCTGCTGCAGACATTAACAGGGCAATGATCCAGTGCGTGCTCCCACTACAATCCGGGCGCCGCTGAGCGGCAGTACCACACCGACATGAACGAAGAGCTATTCGAAGGCGACGAGCGAAGCGCAACCGCGCACGATCCGGAAGCGGCGCAGCGTGCGCTTGCGCGCGTTGAGCAACTTCTGGCAAAGCAGCATCGTGTGGAAGCATTGGCAGAGCGTGAGCACACGCCGGGCGAGCAAAAGAAAGCGCTGGTTGAACAGCTAATTCAGCGGCGCCATCAGACCGAGCTGAAGTCGATCCTCGATCGGCTGCATCCCGCCGATATCGCTTACATCCTCGAGGCACTGCCGCATCAGGACCGGCTTGTCGTATGGGATGGCGTCAAGTCGGATCGCGATGGCGAAATCTTGATCGAGGTAAGCGACTCTGTGCGCGAGACGCTGATCGCTTCCATGAACCGCGAAGAGCTGGTCGACGCGGTCGAAAGCCTGGAAGCCGATGAGATCGCCGCCATTGCCGATGACCTTCCGGCCGACGTGGTCGACGAAGTTCGTGAAAGCCTCACCAGCGAAGAACGCGCTCAACTGCGTGCGTCTATGTCGTATCCCGATGATTCGGTCGGCGCGCTGATGGATTTCGAAATGATCACGATTCGCGAAAACGTGACACTGGAAGTCGTGCTGCGTTACTTGCGACGCTTCGATGCTCTGCCAAATCACACGGATCAGGTGTTTGTGGTCGATCGCCACGATGTGCTGAAAGGCGGTTTGCCGCTCGACCGCCTGCTGTTGAATGAACCCGATGTCGAAGTTGCGGCGGTGATGAACATCGATCTGATGACGCTATCGCCGCTCGACGAATCGAGTGAAGCAGCGCAGGCCTTCGAGCGTTACGACCTCGTGTCGGCTCCCGTGGTCGATGAAGCGGGTCGGTTGGTGGGGCGCTTGACGGTCGACGAGGTGGTCGACGTTATTCGCGAGGAGGGTGAGGATGCGGCGCTGGCACAGGCTGGTTTGCTCGAGGAAGAAGATCTATTCGCGTCGGTCTGGAATTCGGCGCGCAACCGCTGGCTGTGGCTCGCTGTCAATCTTGGCACGGCGTTTTTTGCATCGCGCGTAATCGGCGCCTTCGAATCCACGATTGAGCGAGTGGTGGCACTTGCAACATTGATGACGATCGTGATGGGAATAGCGGGCAACTCGGGCAATCAGACGATGACCTTGATGATCCGCTCACTGGCGCTGGGTCAGGTCACTGGTGGCAATGCGAAGCGACTGATATTGAAAGAACTGGTGATCGCCGGGTTAAACGGCGCCGTATGGGGCAGCATCGCGGGATTAGTCGCGTGGTGGATCTACATGGACAACCCGCGCGGTTGGCTGATTGGCTTGACACTATTGCTGGCGATGACATTGAACATGGTGATCGGCTCGCTCGCCGGCATGTTCGTCCCGTTGATGCTGGTGCGCTCGGGCCGCGATCCCGCCCTCGGCTCATCGGTGCTGCTGACGTTCACGACCGATAGCATGGGGGTCTTTATTTTTCTCGGGCTCGCCTCGTTGTTCTTTTTATGATTACTTACTTAACTCGCTTGATCGTGAATTCTTCCTGAATCGTATCTTTGTAGACACTCGCTGGCGATGAGCTGGCTATGAACCGGCGGGCGATCTCTTCACCCACAGCGGTATGTTGGATGATCGAGCCATTGTCAAACTCGATCTCCAGAGTGCGGTTATTGCGGTCATAGCCAGCCGACTTGATGCCGCCGCGTCGAATCGACTTGCGGTCTATTGCCATTGCTTAATTCCAATCACGCTGCGTCTACAGGGCCAACTTTGTATGCACGTCGATTCCCACCGCGCCGCTAGGCGTCAACGTTATACGACTTTAGCGCACATTTGGCGGTGTTAGCACTACAAGAGATGGTTTGACGTGTTTTGCGGGGCTAGTTACATGCAGTCGGGTCTCAGGCGAGAGCGGGCTGGCCACCCGCCCTACAGAACTCAAAATGCGGCTATCTCGAAGGGAAGGTCACGCGACACGACGGACGGGTAATGTTAGTGAGCGCACACTCTCAACGTATAAGTGTCAGATTATTAACGTGTTTTTATTGCGCAAAACGTTGATAAGCCCACTGGTCGCCACGAATGATAGGAGCATTGGTTTTTTAAGCCATTTGCGACTTGACCGACGGGTCCGAGGCCCTAGAATCGGCCAGCCGTTTGGGTAACCCTCATACCGCGTGCGTTGCAGCACCAGGCGATTCCGTATCGGCATAGGTTCAGGCATTGCTCAAGGTTTGTTTTACCTTGGGTTGCCGTAGTTCGCCGAAAGAAGTGAAGAGCCGGTAAAGCCATCGAGCGATCCCGGCAAGCGTTCCAACCTGTGGATGGCAACCGTGAGATTTTCGGTTGTTGTCCTCATAAGGAGGCACGAGTGGCAAACGGTTCAAATTATGCGCTGCGCGCGGTAAAGCCCGCGCTGCTGGCTTTTTCAACGTTGGGGGCAGACATTTCGGCCGGCGCTTTGTCGACGGCTAAATTGGTTGTGACACTGGCGGGTTGCTCTACCTTGGTCGCTGGTGGCCTCTTGATCAGCAGCGAGGACGCCAGAGCGTTGCTTGCCAGGCAGCTTCCGGCTCAAAGTTCGTCCGTGAGCGCCGTGCAGATGCCCGCCGCTGAATCGAAATCGGAAGATCCTGCCACGCCTTCTGGTGTGGATGATCCACGGCAGAAGCGCGTCGTTCAGTATCTTGCCCGCCGCTATCGAGTTGCTGACGAAGCGGTGCGCGTGCTTGTTTCCACGGCGTTTCACATTGGCCGAGAAAAAAACCTGGATCCGCTGCTGATTCTGTCGGTAGTTGCAATCGAGTCCGGCCTGAATCCGTTTGCCGAAAGCTCGATGGGAGCCCAGGGGCTGATGCAGGTAATGACGCGGATCCACGCGGGACGATTTAAGCCTCACGGCGGCGAAATTGCGGCGCTCGATCCAGTGGCGAACATAAAGGTGGGCTCGTCGATCCTGCATGAGCTGATCTCGCGCGGAGGTTCGGTAGAGCGCGGGCTGCAACTTTATGTGGGCGCGGGCAACCTGCCGGATGATGGTGGCTATGGTGTTCGCGTACTCGGCGAGCGGGCGCGGCTGCAGCTGGCTGCCAGTGGCAAGGTCGATGCGGCCATTGCAGCGGGGCTCCGAGCCGCGATCGCTGCTCCCGCTGTCGATGCGAAATCGGTCGCGCTTCCGGTGAACGCTAACGCCGAAACGCTCGCGCCGTTCGTGCCCACGCCATCCGATTCGGCGAGCGAGGCGCCGCAAATGCCAGCGAGCGCTGAGCACTCGGTCTAGCGCACACGTTTCATCAGCGGCCGGCGCGGACTTCGCCGGCCGATTGTTCGAATGTGTGGTACGCGCGGATAATCGCTGATTTGGTTCCGCGCGCCTCCCATCCTTAATAATGTCGACCGCCGATCAGCAGCTCGATCTGAAACGCGCAGCTCTCGAATATCACGAGAAGCCTACGCCCGGCAAAATCTCCGTCACGCCGACCAAGCAGCTGGTGAATCAGCGCGATCTTGCGCTTGCGTATTCGCCCGGCGTCGCAGCGGCCTGCGAAGCAATCCAGGCCGATCCCGCGACGGCCTCTCGCTACACCGCGCGCGGCAATCTGGTGGGTGTCGTTACCAACGGTACTGCCGTGCTCGGGCTTGGAGCCATTGGGCCACTCGCGGCGAAACCCGTGATGGAAGGCAAAGCGGTGCTGTTCAAGAAGTTCGCCGGCATCGATGTGTTCGACATTGAATTAAATGAGCTCGACCCTGACAAACTGATCGAAATCATCGCGGCGTTGGAGCCCACTTTCGGCGGCATCAATTTAGAAGACATCAAGGCGCCCGAGTGCTTTTATATCGAGCGCAAGCTGCGCGAGCGGATGAAAATTCCGGTGTTCCACGACGACCAGCACGGCACCGCGATCATCGTTGGCGCTGCGGTGTTAAATGGGTTGAGCGTCGTCGGAAAAGACATCAAGAAAGTAAAACTCGTTACAAGTGGAGCGGGTGCTGCCGCGCTTGCTTGCCTGCAGCTGCTGGTCGAGCTTGGGCTGCCGCGCGAAAACATCTGGGTCACCGACATTGAGGGCGTCGTTTATAAAGGCCGTCAAATCCTGATGGATGAAGACAAGTCACGATTTGCTCAGCCGACGGCGGCGCGAACATTGAGCGAAGTCATCGACGGTGCCGACATTTTTCTGGGCCTGTCCGCGGCGGGTGTGTTGAAGCAGCCGATGGTGCAAAAAATGGCGGCGCGGCCGTTGATTCTTGCGCTCGCAAATCCGACGCCGGAAATCATGCCGGAGCTGGTCAAAGAGGTGCGCAGCGACGCGATCATCGCGACCGGCCGTTCCGACTACGTCAACCAGGTCAACAACGTTTTGTGTTTTCCGTTTATTTTTCGCGGTGCGCTCGATGTTGGAGCCACCACGATCACCACCGCAATGGAAACCGCTGCTGTACGGGCGTTGGCGGGACTGGCGCGTGAAGAGCAAAGCGACATCGTTGCCTCCGCGTATGGCGTTGCCGATGTCAGCTTCGGTGCCGAGTATCTGATTCCGAAGCCGTTCGATCCGCGGCTGATCACGCGCATTGCCCCCGCAGTAGCGCAGGCCGCAATGGCGAGCGGTGTCGCAACGCGGCCGATCGACGACATTCAGGCGTATCGCGATCAGCTGCAGCAGTTCGTCTATCACTCCGGCACGTTCATGAAGCCGATTTTCGCGATCGCAAAAACCGCGCTTGCGGCTGGCGGCAAGTCACGGGTCGTGTTCGCCGAAGGTGAAGAGGAACGAGTGTTGCGCGCTGTACAGGTCGTGATCGACGAGAAAATTGCAAAGCCGATTCTGATCGGCCGTCCCGCGGTCATCGACAAGCGGCTCGAACGTTTTGGCCTGCGCATGCGGCCGGGAGTCGACTTCAATCTGGTCAATCCAGAATTCGACAATCGCTATCGTGACTATTGGGAGACGTATCACCGGCTCGCCGCGCGCAAGGGTGTCACGCAGCAATACGCAAAGATCGAGATGAGGCGCCGATTGACTTTGATCGGCGCAATGATGATGTACAAAAACGAGGCCGACGGAATGATATGCGGCACCTTCGGCACGCACGGGCCGCATCTCACATACATCGACCAGGTGATCGGTCGCCGCGACAGCGCCGGCGTTTATGCGGCGATGAGCATATTGATGGTGCCTGGCCGGCAATTGGCGCTGGTCGATACGATGGTAAATCTCGAGCCGACCGCTGAACAGATTGCCGAGATGACGGTCCTGGCCGCGGAGCAACTCAAGCGGTTGGGTATCGCCCCGCGCGCTGCGCTCGTTTCGCACTCCAGCTTTGGTTCAAGCGATGCGCCGTCGGCAACCAAGATGCGTCAGGCGCTCGCGTTGATTCGGGAATTGGCGCCCGACCTGGAGGTCGATGGTGAAATGCACGCTGATAGTGCCGTGGACGATGCTGTTCGCAAGTCGACCATGCCGTTTTCTTCGTTGACCGGCGATGCAAATTTGGTGGTGTGTCCGAATCTCGACTCCGCCAACATCGCGTACAACCTGCTCAAGGCCACTGCAGGTAACAACATCGCCATCGGGCCGATGCTGCTTGGAGTCGCGAAGCCGGCGAATATTTTGACGCCGGCTGCAACGGTGCGGAGGATCGTCAACATGACGGCCATTACGGTGTTGGAAGCGAACTCCGTGCGGCAACCCGAACTGATATAGGACAGTCGCAACCGCATGAAAATAATTTCGACCGCAGACGCGCCGATCCCGGCTGGCCACTATTCGCAAGGCATCGAGGGTTTGGTGTTCGTATCGGGGATGCTGCCGACACTGAAAGCCGCGGGCGGTGAGTCATACGCCTTCGATCATCAGGTGAGATCGGCGCTTCGACACTGCGAGCGGGTGTTGGTAGCAGCAGGATGGGAATGTGCGGGTGCTGCACCGTGGTTGTCAACGGCAAAGCCGTAACCGCCTGTCTGTACCTTGCGGCGTTCGCCGATGGGACCGAGGTGACGACGATTGAGCACTTGACATCCGGCAATCTCGATGCAGTGCAGGAGGCGTTTATCGAGTGCGGAGCATCGCAGTGCGGTTTCTGCACGCCGGGATTCGTGCGCTAGGCGAGGTCGCCGGCCAGGTGCTGCAGCGTTGCCAGCGCAGTAATCCCCGCAGTTTCGGTGCGCAATATGCGCGGTCCCAGGCTGTAAAAGTGATAACCCACGCGGTGCGCCAGAGCGAGCTCAGCATCATCGAAGCCGCCTTCAGGCCCCACCGCGAGTGCGGCGTGCCCGCTGGTCAACTGAACTCGCGCCAACGGCAACTGAGCCTTCGGTTGGATCAGCAGCCCGACAGCGTTGTCGTTCAGTGCTGCCTGCAATGCCGTCGAGAAGGTCGACTTGGCCTCGATGTGCGGAATCCGGTTTCGCCCGCACTGCGCGCACGCGGTGATGATGATCTCGCGCAAGCGCTCGATTCTTTTCGCTAGCCGATCTTCTGCCAACCGCACGATCGAGCGTTGCGTCGGCGCCAGAATGATCGAATGCACGCCGAGCTCGACCGATTTTTCGATCACCCAATCGAGCTTGTCGGTTGCGATCCATGCTTGCACCAGCGTTATCGAAAGGGGCGATTCACGCTCGACGGCGTCGAATTCCAGTATCGACGCGAACACGCGTTGGCCGTCGATCGCCAGTTGTGAGGGGAATTCACCACCGGTGCCGTTGAACAGGACGAGCGGATCACCATGGCGCAGCCGCAATACGCGCACGGCGTGGTGCGCCACGTGCGTCGGCAATTCGATGCGAGTTTGCGAAGCAAGCGGCGCGTCGATAAAAAAACGCGCCGCTCGCATCCGTTAACGCAACAACATTGAGACGCAACTGCCGCCGCTAGGCGGCTTGCAACTGCGCAATCTGCGGTGCTTCCGCTAC
>JACCZX010000114.1 GCA_013695705.1 Burkholderiaceae bacterium
AGAGTGAAACGGTCGTCAGCCGGGACGAGCACCCACGCGAAACAACGGTGGATGCGCTCGCGAAGCTGAAGGGCGTCGTCAAGGCCGACGGCACCGTGACGGCAGGTAACGCATCGGGCATCAACGACGGTGCGGTCGCGCTGCTCGTCGCCAGCGAAAGTGCCGCTGGTAAATACGGCCTGAAGCCGATCGCGAGGCTGCGTGGCATCGCTACCGCGGGCGTGGCGCCGCGCATCATGGGGATCGGTCCGGCGCCGGCAACGCAAAAGCTGCTGGCGCGTCACAAACTGAAAATTGCGGATATTGATGTGGTCGAACTGAACGAAGCATTTGCGGCGCAGGCGCTCGCTGTTACGCGCCAGCTGGGATTGCCTGACGATGCCTCGCATGTGAACCCCAATGGCGGCGCTATCGCGCTCGGGCACCCGCTCGGCGCATCAGGTGCGCGCATTGTGCTGACCGCGGCCCGCCAGCTGCGAGCCACCGGCGGACGGTATGCGCTGGCGACGATGTGCATCGGCGTAGGGCAGGGTATCGCCCTGCTTGTTGAAAAGGTTTGATTTTGTTTAGATGCATGCTGGATTTACTTGATGAATTGAGAGGAGACAAAATGAAATTAACCCCCCAATTGGGCGCCGCACTCTTCGCCGTTCTCGGCACGAGCGTGTCGTTCGCACAGGACATCAAAGTCGGCGTGACGCTTTCGGCGACCGGGCCGGCGGCATCGCTCGGAATTCCGGAACGAAACACCTTCCCGCTGCTTCCGCAAACGATCGCCGGGCGCAAGCTCAGCTACATCGTGCTCGACGACGCGTCGGATACGACGACCGCGGTTCGCAACGCCCGCAAGCTGATCAGTGAAGACAAGGTCGATGTGCTGGTCGGCTCGACGATCACGCCGAACTCTTTGGCGATGATCGACGTCGCGGCCGAAAGCGAAACGCCGATGATCTCGATGGCCGCGTCGAGCCGCATCGTCGAGCCGGTCGACGCCAAGCGCCGCTGGGTATTCAAAACGCCGCAGAACGATCAACAGATGGCGCTCGTCATCGTCGGCCACATGTTGGGGCAAGGCATCAAGACGGTCGGCTTCATCGGTTTCGCCGACGCCTATGGCGAAGGCTGGTGGAATGAGTTTTCGAAGATTGCCGAGACTCGCGGCTTGAAGGTCACCGGCAGTGAGCGCTATCAGCGCGCCGATACTTCCGTAACGGGCCAGGTGCTGAAGCTGGTCAGCGCCAAGCCCGACGCAATCTTGATTGCAGGCTCGGGCACCCCGGCCGCGCTGCCGCAGAAAACGCTGAAGGAGCGGGGCTACGCGGGCAAGGTTTATCAAACGCACGGTGTCGCCAACAACGACTTCCTGCGTGTGTGCGGCAAGGATTGCGAGGGCACGTACTTGCCTGCCGGCCCGGTACTGGTTACCGAGCAGCTGCCGAACGATCATCCCGTACGCAAGAGTGCGATTGCCTATGTGACAGCGTACGAAGGTTCGCAAGGCAAGGGCAGCGTGTCGACGTTCGGCGCGCACGCGTGGGACGTCGGAGTGCTGCTGCAGCAGGCAATTCCAGTCGCGCTGAAGAAAGGCCAACCGGGCACCAAGGAATTCCGCATCGCACTGCGCGATGCGCTCGAAGGCGTCAAGAACGCAGCCGGTGCACACGGCATTTTCAACATGAGCGCAACCGACCACCTCGGTCTCGACCAGCGCGCGGCGGTGATGATTCAGATTGTCGATGGAAAATGGGTGATGCAGAAGTAAAGGACAGATCACGCGGCGCGGCGTGCCGCATCGGCCGGCACGCCCGCGGCAATTAAGCGCGCTCGCGCTCACTCTACGTAGGCGAGCTTCATACCTTTCGCTACTTTGGCAAGGCGCTTGTCCCGCGTCCATAGCTGTGCGCTGCCGTCAAGTACCACCGAGGCCAACAGATGAACGTCGATGTAGCCGATGCCACGGTCCATCAAGGCGCGCCGCTGGATGAACTCGAGCGCTTCGAGCTCGGTTGCTACCGCAGCAGCAGGCAGATCCTCCAGAAGTTGAAGCACTTTGCGGCGGTTCATCAGATTGCCGCATGCCAATTCGCCGAGCACGAACGCATGTGTCAGTACCAAATTTTTTTCCAGCGCGGCGGTGAGTGCCGGTACGCCACTACGTAAATGTTCGATCCAGATGGACGTATCGACCAGAATCATTCGGTCACGATGCGGCGCCTGGGGATGGACCGCAGGCGGCGATCGCTGCCGCCGAGTCGGGCCAGACGGCGCGCACTTTCGCGCTCGATGAGAGCCCTCAGTCCCTCATGGACGAGAGCCGTTCGCTCCTTTACCCCGGTCGCGCGCTGCGCTTGATCGAGCAGGTCGTCGTCGAGATTGATTGTGGTCCGCATGTCGCTTTCCTTGTAGAGTGTGCATCTTAACGGTACATCAGCTGATGATCGTTTTGATGCGTCATAGTTTATGAACCTCGACATCGCGCTGCTGCTCGCTCAGGACGGCATTACAAACGGCGCGATCTACGCGCTGCTGGCACTTGCTCTCGTACTTGCCTTCTCGGTTACGCGCGTGATTTTCATTCCGCAAGGCGAGTTCGTTGCTTACGGCGCGTTGACGTTGGTCGCGCTGCAGGCGGGGCGGCTGCCTGGAACGGCGATCTTGTTGATTCTTGCCGGTGGCCTGGTCGCGTGCGCCGAGCTGATCACAGCCGCGCGCAAGCGGCGCTGGCAACGTGTACCGGCGATGCTTGCGTGGAATGTCGTGTATCCGTGGACACTGTTCGCGCTGCTGAAATTCGTCTCGATTCAGGGTTTACCGATGGCGGTGCAGATCGCGTTGGCGCTGGCGATCATCGTCCCGTTGGGGCCGATGGTGTACCGCCTAGCTTTTCAACCGCTGGCCGACGCTTCGGTGCTGATGCTGTTGATCGTGTCGGTCGCCGTGCACGTGGTGATGGTCGGGCTTGGTTTGCTTGTGTTCGGTGCCGAGGGCTCGCGTACGCCGGCATTCTCGGACGGCACCTTCACGCTCGGAACGCTGACCGCGAGCGCGCAGTCGCTGTGGGTAATCGGCTGTTCGCTGCTGTTGATCGTTGCATTCAGCGTGCTGTTCGACCGTACGGTTTACGGCAAGGCATTACGCGCGACCGCGATCAATCGCCTCGGCGCGCGGTTAATGGGCATTCCGGCCGAATTCGCCGGCAAGCTGTCGTTTTTCCTGTGTGCGCTGATTGGTGCGGTGTCGGGCATCCTGATCGCTCCGATCACGACGATCTATTACGACACCGGCTTTCTGATTGGACTCAAGGGATTTGTCGCTGCAATCATTGGAGGTCTGGCGAGTTATCCGATCGCCGCGCTCGGCGCACTGCTGGTGGGATTGATCGAATCGTTTTCTTCGTTCTGGGCGAGCGCGTACAAGGAGGTGATTGTATTCACGCTGATCATTCCGGTGCTGCTATGGCGCTCGCTGCGCACGCATTACGTAGAAGACGATGAGTGAAATGAGCGAATGAAGCTACAAGCGAAATCGGTCTGGCTCGTTGCGGCGCTGATGCTCGGCCTGGTCGTCGCTCCGCTGGTGCTCTCAGAGTTTTCGGTCACACTACTCAACTACATCGGGCTTGCTTCGCTGGTTGTCCTCGGGCTGGTGCTGTTGACGGGCGTCAGCGGGTTGACTTCATTCGGTCAGGCGGCGTTCGTCGGTATTGGCGCATACACGACGGCGGTGCTGACCACATCGACCGAGCTGCCGAGCGCGCTTGCGTGGCTCGCATCGTCGCCATGGCTGACGCTGATCGCGGGGCTGTTGCTGACCGTTGTGGTTGCGGCAGCGCTGGGCCTGATCACGCTGCGGTTGTCCGGGCACTACCTGCCGCTCGGCACCATCGCATGGGGAATCAGCTTGTATTTTCTTTTTGGGACGTTGGAGACGCTCGGCGGACATACCGGGCGCGGCGGTCTGCCCGCCATCGAAATCCTTGGAAACCCGCTCGAGTCGGGCCGCGAGATTTTCTACTTGATCTGGGCGTTTGTGCTCGTAGCGTTGCTGACGACACGCAACCTGCTCGACTCGCGCGAAGGACGCGCGATCCGCGCGCTCAAGGGCGGTCGCGTGATGGCCGAATCGATGGGCGTCAACACGTGGGGATCGCGCATGATCGTGTTCGTGCTGGCTGCGATGATGGCGTGCGCATCGGGCTGGCTGTACGCGCACATGCAGCGCTTTGTGAACCCGACGCCGTTTTCTCTGCGCGCGGGCATCGAGTATCTGTTCATGACGGTCATCGGCGGCGCCAGCTTCGTGTGGGGTGCCGTGCTCGGATCGTCGGTGATCACCGTTTCCAACCAGTGGCTGCG
>JACCZX010000115.1 GCA_013695705.1 Burkholderiaceae bacterium
AGCAGCCACGGATAAACGAAGACGCCGAGGCCGACGAACAACGCAAGCGTTATCGCGCCTGCCATCGGCCTCGATATTTCGATCATGTTGAGTGCGTGCTTACCGTGAGCAAGTTTAGCCAAGCGCAGCCACTTAGCGTGGTCGGAGTTGGCTAATCGCCGTCCTGTGCCGCGACGAGGCTGCGGATTGCTTCCTCGCGCAGATCGAGATCGCGTTCAATGCGGCGCCGGATCTTGTCGTTGATACGGCCGCTGCGTAGCAGGCTGTTCACGTGTTCGCGCTCGGTGTGAATCATTGCGAGCTCGACGCGATCGATGCGCGCCGCGACCGTGCCGCCGTCACCATCACGATCGCGCCGGCGTTCCAGCTGCCGCACACGATCCGATTGAATTTCACGCATGGGCGAAGCGTGCACGGCGGGCAGTTGCACTTCCGTAGTGAGCCCGTCGACGCGATCGAGCGCCGCGCGCGCTGCTTCGATGCGCGCGTCGGCCTCGCACTCCTGCCAGCGCCGCCGTTCCTCGTTACCGGAGTCGACCAGGCCGAGCACGCGGACCAGTGCGGGGAGCGTGGGGCCTTGCAGCACCAGCGTCACCACGATCACACTGAATGTCAGGAACAGAATCAGGTGTCGATCAGGAAACAGTTGATCAGCGTTGATTTCAGGATGTCGCGATCGTCGGGTTGCCCGTTGATCTCGTGATACGGATTGGCGCCCGAGCCGACCACCATTTTCAGACCTGACTGACCGTCGGCGACGAGCATCTTGGCCACCTTGACCATCTCGTCGACGCTGTAGCGCGGCAGTCCGAAAGTAATGTAGGCGGCCGGCTGCTGTGCGCTCCGCCGATCAGCTTCCAGATCGGCTGCCGCAGCGCCTTTCCCTTGATATCCCACAGCGCGATGTCGATCAAGCTCGCTGCCGAGTTCCATGCTCCCGCGAAGTACTTGCGCGCGGTCGCCCAGAAAAGCTTGGTGCGTACTTCCTCGGTGCGCAGCGGATCCATGCCCTGCAGCACCGGCGCCGCCACAAGATTGATGAATCGCGAATCCCGCGATCCATCGGGTAGCCGGTCATTGCGTGGCCTGTGAGACCGTCCTCGGTTTCGATCTGCAGAAACACGACGATCATGCTCTGCGCTTCTTGCACCAGCGGAAAGGTGAACGGCACGCGCAGCAAGCGGCATTGAAGACGGCTGATTTTCATGCAGCAAGACTAAGCGGCGGACTGGTGCCCTGCAACCATGTTCCGTACAGTGAAACGCTACGATTTGCGGCGCGTTCGGGTGCGCGACTCAGTCGAGTCCGCCTTGTAACCACCTCCGAGCGCGTACGACAACCCGTTGGCTGCCCTGACGACGAGTTCGGCATGCCGCGTCAGCTTGGCGCGCGATAACCGGCTCGCCGGCCCGGAGACGACTATCGAGCCGAGAAGTCTCCAGTTCGGTCCGAACACCGGCGCGGCGATGCTCGCGACCCCCGGTTCGCGCTCGCCGCTCGTGATCGCATAACCCTTGCGGCGAATCTCCTCATATGACTCGCCGCGGGCGCCGGAGAACGCGAGAATGATGCGGCCGGCCGCGCCTTTATCGGCGAGCGGTATCAACGCGCCGATGCGAACGTGGTGGCGGATCGAAGACGGTCCCTCGATACGCATCAGGCACATCCGGTGGTTGCCCTCACGCACGTAGAACGATGCGCTTTCGCCGGTCGTCTTCGTGAGCTCGATCAATGCCGGCTCGACCGTGCGGTTGACGTCGAATGACGCCTGGTAGCGGGCGCCGAGCCAACCCGCCGCCGGCCCCAGCCGCCAGCTGCCGTCGCTCTGCTGAACCATGTAGCGCGCATTAGCAAGTGTGCGCGCCAGTCGCAACGCAGTTGTCTTGTGCATGTCCGTGAGCCGGCTCATCTCGGCCAGCGCAAGCAGCGGGTGCTCGACCGTGAACACGCCGAGCAGCCGTAACGCGCGATCGACCGCGATGACGCTGCCGCTGCGCTCGCCGGGTGCTACGTCGTCAGCCTCGACGGCCTTGACTGATTTTCTTGCCATTCCGCTCCTTGGTGCGAGTTGCGTTTTGTGAAACGCTATTGTATTCAAACGAAAGCCGGAACTCTTGGCGGACGATGGCAGTACATGCTCGAGTTGGGCGAAGCAACGATCAAGGTGGAGACGCTCGACGAGTTCGCCGACGAAGTCTTATCGCTGTGGATACCGACGAGTGCCTGCATCGTGTTTGACGCGGCGGGAGGCTGATCAGCAGTTAAGCAGCCGGCACTGAATCAAGAATATCGAGAGCGGTAACTATATTGCCTACTTCGGCACGAGTTGCGATCCATGAAACGGCATGTACATAAGTGAAACCTGGGTCTAGAGTCTCCGCCGGTATCGGTGGACAGTGATGGAGCAGACGACATGCAGAACGACAAGGTGAAGTTTGTCAGGCGCGGGCTGGTAACTGTGCTGGCGTTTGCTGGCGTCATCGGCAGCGCCGTCGCGCAGCCTTATCCAAACAAGCCGATTCGCCTGATCGTGCCGTTCCCGGCCGCCGGCGGTACCGACCTGATCGCGCGCGTCGTCAGCGACAACCTGAGCCAGGTGCCTGGCTTTTCGGTCATCGTCGAGAACAAGCCCGGCGCCGGCGGTAACCTCGGAGTCGATCAGGCCGCGAAAGCGGCGCCCGACGGTTATACGATCGTCCTCGGACAGACAAGCAATCTGGCGATCAACCCGACGCTGTATTCGAAGCTGCCGTACGATCCGGTGAAAGACTTGGCGCCGATCGCTCAAATCGCGAGCGCACCGCTGATGCTTGTGGTACCCGCCAGCTCACCCTTCAAGACGCTGGCCGACATCGTCACAAACGCGAAGGCGAAGCCGGGTGAGATCAACTACGGCTCATCCGGCAGCGGTACCGTTTCGCACCTGACGATGGAGTTACTGCAGAAGGCGGCGGGCGTGAAGCTGCAGCACATTCCTTACAAAGGCTCGAACCTTGCCATCAACGACATTATCGGGGGCCAGATTCAAATCTATGTGGCTTCGGTTCCGACCCTGCTCGGTTTCATCAAGGGCGGCAAGCTGCGTCCGATTGTCATCTCGTCGGCGCAACGCGTGAAAGATCTGCCGCAGGTGCCGACGCTGATCGAATCGGGCTACCAAGGTCTTGAGACATCGACCTGGTTTGGATTGCTGGCGCCGGCCGGTACACCGCAGCCGGTGATCGCGCGGCTCAATACCGAAGTCAACCGCATCCTGCAACAACCGGAAGCG
>JACCZX010000130.1 GCA_013695705.1 Burkholderiaceae bacterium
CAGCGTGTTGGTGCCCTCATCAACGGTGATCGGCCGCTCGGTGTTCGCGCGCATCGTCAGGCACGGCACGCCGAGCGCCGTGGTCTCTTCCTGAACGCCGCCCGAGTCGGTCAACACAAGCGTTGCGTCCCGCATCAGGCCGACCATTTCCAGATACCCCTGCGGAGGCATGCACGCGATCCGCTGGCCTCGGAGAAGATCATTCAGGCCGAACTTTTCGATGTTCGCTCGCGTGCGCGGGTGGACCGGCCAGATCACCGGCATGCGCTCGCTCACCTCTCCCAGTATCGCCACAATGTCAGACAGCGTGCGCTGATCATCAACGTTTGACGGACGGTGCAGCGTAACGGCGGCGTAACCAGCCGGCGCGCTGACGCACCCGACGTCCAGCCCAGCGCGGCGAAACAGATCGGCCGCAGATACCGCCCTGGGAAGCGCTGACAGCAGAGAATCAATCATCAAGTTGCCGACGAAATGCACGCGCTCGGCACTAATGCCTTCTCGCGCCAGGTTAGCGTGGGCACTGCGCTCGGTCGTATAAAGCAACGCCGCAATCTGATCAGTCAGCACGCGATTGATTTCTTCAGGCATTGAACGATCAAAACTGCGCAAGCCGGCCTCCACGTGAGCGACCGGCACATCCCTTTTTGCCGCCACCAGGCTGCACGCAAGTGTCGAATTGACGTCGCCTACAACCACGACACAAGAGGGAATAAATTTATCGATCACTGGCTCAAACCGCTTCATCACTTCGGCCGTCTGCATTGCGTGCGACCCTGAACCAACTTCCAGGTTTACATCTGGCGCCGGCAGGTCGAGATCGACGAATAAACGATCGTTCAAATCGAAATCGTAGTGCTGTCCGGTATGAATCAGCACAGCCGGCGGCAGGCCGGGACAGGCCTTGAAGGCTCTCAGTAACGGCGCCATTTTCATGTAATTGGGACGTGCGCCGACAATGCACAATACCGGGCCGACGTCGGCCATCTCACCCGCCGCTGGACGATCGAGCCGGCCCTCGAGTCTCTTCGTCCGGCAACGCGCGTTCAGGCTCGACGATGCCGCGAACCACGTTCAGAAGCCCGTCTACATTGTGTTCAAGTTGTTCGATTCGTTCGGTGATTGCGGCAAGCGGCCGCGCAGCAACCCGGCTACTTGCCGCCGGCTCGCGCTTCGCCACGGCGCCTTCGCGCTTCGACGCCGCCGTCGCCGGTTCGCGCTTGGAGAGCAAAGGGGAGACAGAGATGTCCGCGCCCATCTCATTCGCGATTTCAGTAGCCGCTGAGGCGACGTCGGTACGGCCGAGCACGTGCTTTTCAGCGAGATACCCGGCCAGCAGCACGCGATTACACAGCGAATTAATCCGGCGCGGTACACCGCCGGTAGCGCGATGGATTTCGACAAATGCATCGGCCTCTAACCGGGGGTCGTCTTTCCAGCCGACGAAATTCAGGCGGTGCTCGATATAAGCGCGCGTATCGACCTGATCGAGTGGACCCAGATGATACGAAGCGATGACACGCTGCCGGAACTGCTCCATTAACGGCGATCGCATCAGCATGCGCAATTCGGGCTGACCGATGAGAAAGCTTTGCAGCAGAGCGTGATCGCCGCACTGGAAATTCGACAGCATGCGCAGTTCTTCGAGCGAGCGTGCGCCGAGATTCTGCGCCTCGTCGACGATCAGCAATGCGCGCTTTCCTTTTTGAAAAGTCGTCAGCAGAAAGGCTTCGATCGTCGCTATCAGTTGCGCCTTGCCGTTATGTTGAGCGTTGACACCGAAGGCGGTTGCAACCGCACGTAGGAGATCGTCGGCATCGAGCTGTGTGCTGACGATTTGCGCAGCCACCACTTCGCCGGTATCGAGTTCATTGAGCAGCGTACGCACCAGCGTGGTCTTGCCGGTGCCGATGTCGCCGGTGATGACGAGGAATCCTTCGCCCTGGTAGACCCCGTACTTCAGATACGAAAACGCGCTCTTGTGTCCCTTGCTGCCGAAGTAGAACTCGGGGTCTGGGCTCAGCTGGAACGGCTTGCCGCGGAATCCATAGAAATCTTCGTACATCGCGGGTCTACAACCGGCGCGCGAACCCAACGAAGATCGCGGCTTCGTTGCTGTCACGGCTGATATTGGAACTGGAGTCCTGTTGCTGGTAGCGGGCGCCGATGAACGCCTGACTGCGCGGCGTGAGCTGGCGCGTGGCCTGCACCTCTAAACTATTCTGATCGGTCACGTTGCCGGAACTCAGGTCGAAGCCGCGCGTCTCGCGCCGGGCTACGGATGCGTTCAGCGTCATGACCGGGGTGAGTCGATGATTGAGCGACAGCGACCCGCCTCGCTGAATGTTGTTGTTGAACGTGATGAATGTCGTCGGTATCGCCGCTTCCGGCAACTGGTCGGTCTTCAGGTAAAACAAATTCAGCGCCAGCGTATTGCGCACGCCAATTAGCGCAAAGGTGGCTGAACCCGACGTCTGCACGTTCACACTCCGCGAAAAAATGTTGACCGCTCCCGGCAACGACGACGGTAGTGCCTGGCGAGCGATCAAATCCTGCACCTGTCGCGCGCGCTCGACCGCATCGGGAAAGCGCGCAACCAGAATCGCGTTTAACAGCCCCGACACATTGCCGGTTGCCGGTAACTGAAGTATCAGTTGCGGATACGTGGTGACCGAGCGCGAAGCCGAAAGATCGGTGGCAAAGCGCCGCTGCCGGTTGGAAATACCTAACTGATAACTCGGCCCGAAAAACCGACTCTCCCAAAAACCCGCCAGTCGCGTGCGCGCGTTCGGCAACCATGCAAACTCAGCCCCGTAAATCGGCCCCGACTCCTCGTCAGTGGTGTAATTGGAGCGCTCGTAGCCGCCGCGCAGGCCGACGGAAAATTGGGGTGTAAAAGCGTAATTAATGGTCGCCAGCGCGACCTCCAGGTGCTGATCGGCCTCGGCCTGGTCGTTGAACCGTGTGACATCACTCTGCACCCGTAATGACCCACCGAGTGGCGTTGCGAGACGTACTAACTCGGCAACGTGACGCCCAAAGTAGGCATTCGACAGATCTGTGTCGGATTGCGAGGTGTAGGTGTACGAATTATCGCTGCGTACCAGATATCGCCAGTCGTTGCCGAACCTGCCTTGCAAATACGGTGCAATGCGAGCCTGTGTATAGGTGTACTTGTTGAAAGTCGAATCCTGATCCGACTGCGCCAAGAACGGGTTAAGGACTTCCTGGTTCGTCTGCAGCGCTGCTTCGATGTAAAACACGCGCTCGATCGCCTCCAGGTTGGCGAGGATATTGGCTTGGGGCAACACGCGGCTGGTTTGCGTGCCATTGGCGTAACCGATGAAGTTAAGTGACGCGGCGCCGTTAATACGCAATCGCGGTCCCTCGCGCGAGAAGCTGAGCGCGGGCTGAAAGTTGATTATCAAATCTGCTTCGCGTTGCGCGCCGGTGTCATAGTTTGCGTTGTTAGTGGCCGTTGCCTGTGCTGCGATGCTTGGCTCGACAACCCATTTCTGCGCGCCGGCGGAACTAGCGTAGCCAAGCGCCAGCCCGGCACACACAAGTACTCGGCAAGGCCGACTGCTATACCAGTCGAGGGCTATATT
The DNA here is from genome assembly GCA_013695705.1 of Burkholderiaceae bacterium. Taxonomy (GTDB): domain Bacteria; phylum Pseudomonadota; class Gammaproteobacteria; order Burkholderiales; family Burkholderiaceae_F; genus JACCZX01. The sequence continues at coordinate 3,609 of JACCZX010000130.1, forward strand.
CGGCGCTCGCACGGCGTTCTCAGTTATCGCGCGAGCCGTAATACGAGCCAGCCTCTGAAGACGACGCCTTGTTGAGCAGCGTCATGACCACCGGACAGCTTTCGACCGCTGCCAGCGCATCGTTCACAGGGCGTTGCGGCGTGCGGTCGGCTTCGATCACGAGGACAATCTGACCCATGTGCGAGGCCAGCACGCGCGACTCGGTGGAGCCGAGCAACGGCGGCGCATCAAACACCAGGACGCGGTTTGGGAACCGCGCCTCCAGCTTTTCAAGCAGTGTGCTCATGCGCTTGCTCGCCAGCAATTCTGTCGCGTTATCCTGCAACGTGCCGGCGGGAAGAATCGAAAGCCGCTCGACATTTGTCCGCAGCAGCACCGATTGAACGTCGAGGTCGGGTTCGCTCAACAGATCGAGCAGGCCTCTTGCTGGCAGCAAGGCCAAGCGCTCGAGTACAGCCGGCAGCGTTGCGTCGGCGTCTATCAACAACACTGTGGTGTCGCGTTCGAGTGCGATCGAAAGCGCCAGGTTAATGGAGACGAATGTCTTTCCTTCGCGCGGCAAGGCACTGGTCACCATGATGCGGTTCGCGTTGACGACTGGCGCTGCCGAATTACCGCGCGCGTTGTTCAGCAGCGGCCGCTTGACCATGCGGAACTCCTCAGCACGGCGCGATGAAGGCGCTAGCGGCGAGATATAACCCATCGCCGACAAGCGGTCGAGATTGATCTCCACCTGCGGCGATGCAAAGGCTTGATCGGGCCGGGCCGCCTCATCACTGCCTTTTAAAATGGGAGCGTTGAATTCGCGCTCAGCACCGGAACGTGGTGCGACCAGCTCGCCATTGATCTCGCGCGGCGCGGTAACTGCATCGGCACTGGCGTCCACGCCGGCGCTTCGCAGTTGCGCCAAACGGCGCGCAGCTTGTTCAATCGTGTTCAACTCGTAGATCCTCAGACGCGCGTATCCATATTCATCGCGACCCACGTGACCCACACGCCATGGGCGACCAGCAGCGTCGCAAATCCACCAAGAAATGCCACGTTGGCCAAGCGTTTGCGCCAAAGCACTGCGCTTGTTTCCAGCATTGACACGCTGCCGAGGACGGGCCGCTGGGTAAACTCACGCAGCGCTGCAACCCCGTGAAACGTCGGAAACAGGCGCGCCATCGCAAAACTTGCGGCCAACCCTGCGCCGAGGGCAGCCAGAAACACCAGGAAAATCAGCGCCAGTCGATTGGGGAACACCGGGTTCGGTGCGATCCTGGGTGGCTCAATGATGCGGAACTCGGCCAGTTGTCCGGCTGAATCAACGTCGCCGCCCATCGATGCCGATTCGCGCCGGCTGACCAGTTCCTCATAGTTTTTCTGCAGTACGGCGTAGTCCCGATTCAATTGCGCCAGATCGGCTTCGATCCCGGGTGCTTTACCCCCCATGGCGCGCAGCTGCGCAAGGCGCCCTTCGGTTTCGGAAACCCGCGCGCGCAGCGAGGCAACGTTCGCCTCGGCCTCCGCGAGCGCAATCTTGATGCGCTGAAAAACAGGATTGGTTGAGGCCGACAGACGTGGTGGCAATTGCGACGCCGCTTTGCGGCGCGCGTCGATTTCCTGCTTTCTCTGGTCTTCCAGTTGCGTCAGCAGTTTGCGCGTGGACGACACATCGGGGTGCTGCTCGGTGTAACGACGCAACAGATCGTCCAGCTGCTTGCGCTGAGTATCGATACGCACGTCATACTCCGAAGTGAAGGCGCTGGCGGCCGCGGTCGCACCAACGTCGGGCAGCATGATCGGATCTTCGCCGGTCAATTCGCGCCGATAGGCGTCGCGCGCCTGCTCGGCCGATCGCAGCTCCTGCCGGCCCTTGGCCGCCTCTTCTGTCAACGTGCTCATTCGCGTGAAGTAATCGGCTCCGGTGCCGCTCGTCACTCCCATATTCTTCAGCTTAAATTCCTTCAACCGATTCTCGGAGTCGGCCAGTTTCTGCTCGTACCCCTTGATCTGCTCGTCGATAAAACGGCGCGCTGATTGGTTGTCACGCCGCTTATTGCCAAGACCCGATTCAACGAACAGCGAGAGCAGGTCCTGCACCACGCGCTTGGAGCGGTCCGGGCTCGTGTCTTGATACGCAATGGTGTAGATGTTTTCGCGGCCGCTGCCGGTGAATCGAATACGCTTGGTCAAGTCATCGACCATCTGATCGCGCTGAATCTGCGACGCGCTCGACGAATCCGGATTCACGCCGTGCATAATTCTCTCGATGTTAGGGCGCGCGACGATCGTGCGCGCCAGCATGCCGATCTGCTCGTCGATATTCGGCTGCACAGTTAGGCCTGCCATCAGCGGCTTCAGCACGGTTTGCGTATCGACGTACACGCGCGCGCTCGCCTCATAGCGATCGGGCGTGCGCCACACAATCACTGAGCCGACCACGGCGACCAGCCACGCGACGGCCAATCCGAGCCACCGGCGCCGCCACATCGCGCCTCCGATGACAAAAAACTGCCGAACGATCTCATCCATCAATTACATCCCGTAGATTGCGCAGCCATCGCGCCACGCGCGCGCCAGTGCGCATTCCAGTCTTAGAACCAACTCTGCGGGATGATCAGCACATCGCCCGGCCGCACATCGACGTTGGCTGAGATGTCGCCGCGGCGCACCAGGTCACTCAGGCGCACGCTGTACTGCTTGTTCTGTTCCGCGCCGCGCACCAGAACTGCCCGGTTGCCGTCGGCAAAATCCGTCAGTCCGCCAACCAGGATCATCACATCAAGCACCGTCATGTTTTGACGATATGGAATGGCCTGCGGCTTCGCCGCTTCGCCGACGATGCGAATCTGTTCGCTCGACGACCCGGCAAAATTGGTAACCATCACGGTGACTTGCGGGTCGCGAATATATTTGGCGAGTGCCTTTTCAAGATCGCGCGCCAGTTCGACCGGATTGCGGCCGAGGGCCTGAATGTCCTCGACCAGCGGTGTCGAGATGCGTCCGTCAGGACGCACTGCAACCGCTCCCGATAGTTCCGGGTTGCGCCAGACGACGACATTGACAGTGTCGAGCGGCCCGATGACGTAGCGATAGTCGGGGCTGGCCGCCGTCGACGGTGCTGGCGGGTAGCGGTTACCCGCGCACGCGGACACCAGCGCCGACAGCATCAGCACTGCGAGGATATGAACCATGTTTTTTAACTGCGCCATCATTTTTTCCTTCGCCAAAATCTGTTTTACGGGCATTTGCGCAACGACAACCATCCGCCCTCGCATCGCTTAACAACGATCTCTCGGAGCGGGCAAAAATCAGTCTATTACATCGGCAGCGATGCGGCAGCGCCTACTGCGCTCCCTCGCCAAACAATACGACCCGCACCGTCTCCATCAGGATCAACACGTCGAGGGCGAGCGAATGGTTTTTGACGTAGAAAAGGTCGTACTGCAGCTTGCGCTGTGAGTCTTCGACCGACGAGCCGTACGGGTAACGGATCTGCGCCCAACCGGTCACGCCGGGCTTGATGGAATGACGCACATCGTAAAAACGGATCTGCTCTTTCAGGCCCGCCACGAACGACGGCCGCTCTGGCCGAGGGCCGACCAGACTCATTTCGCCGCTAAGTACGTTGAACAACTGCGGCAATTCGTCGATGCGCGACTTGCGCAGCAGCCGGCCCACGCGTGTAACGCGCGAATCATTCACGCTTGCCCAGCGCGCAATTCCGTCGCCCTCGGCATCGATTCCCATGCTGCGAAACTTGACGCATAAGAACGGGCGACCGCCGCGGCCGACCCGTTCCTGCAGAAAAAATATCGGTCCGCCGCTTTCGCAGAAAATAGCCACCGCCGCCAGCAGCATGACCGGCAAGGCCAGGAGCAGCAGAAGAATAGACAGCGCGATATCAAAAGCTCGTTTGACGAACGAACGCGTGGCGTCCTGCGCAAAACCATCGCCATAGATAAGCCAACTTGCCTTCAGAGACTCGATCGGAACCTCGCCGCGAATGCGCTCGTAAAACGCCGACAGATCCCGCACCGGCACGCCGCGCACGCGGCACTCGAGCAGGTC
>JACCZX010000148.1 GCA_013695705.1 Burkholderiaceae bacterium
GTACGGAACATGCTGCACGTCTGTTGCCGTCGCCGCTTTGAAGATTTCTCCCGCCAGATGAGACGGTGAGCCGCTGCCCGAGGACGCATAGAACGTTTTGCCGGGGTTGCTCTTCGCGTACGCAACAAGGTCTTGCACGTTGTTCAGTTGCAGTTGCGGCGGCACGACCAGCAGCAACGGGTACTTGGCAACGAGCGTGATCGGCTCGAAGCTCTTTACCGGATCGAATCTGAGCTTTGAATACAGGTGCGGATTGATCGCCTGACTGCTCAGTGTGGCCATGAAGATCGTGTAGCCGTCGGGTGGTGAAGTCGCCACCGTTTCGGCCGCGATGTTACCGGCCGCACCGGGACGGTTTTCAACGACTACAGGTTGACCGAGCAACTCGGTCATGCGCAGCGCGAGCACGCGTGCCAGCTTGTCGGTGGAGCCGCCCGCCGCAAAACCGACGACGAGGCGCACCGGCTTGGTTGGAAATTGCTGCGCCTGTGCGTGCGACGCGCTGATCACCGCCAGCGCGATAAAAGCGTGCCTGACGATTGTTTTCAACATTTTGTCTCCCACCTCGTTGATGCCCGAGTTTCAGCCGTTGATGTTACCAACCTGTAGTCTTCCTTCCATCAAGATCCGCTGCGGTCCGTTATCATTTCCTTCGGGTACGAGTCTTTTGCGCATCGAGGTTCGAGGTAACGGTTTGTCTCAGTCTTTGCGGCTTTCGAAAGCAAGTGCCACGGCGCTGTTTTTCACGCTGACGCTCTCGGCTTGCGGCGGGTCCGATAGTCCTGCGGCGCCGGCGGGTGCGAGCCCTGCGCCTGCGCCCATGCCTGTTCCGCCTTCGCCCGCTCCGCCACCTGCGATGCCCGCTTCGTTGGCCTGCCCGACGCCGATCGGCCGCGTCCTGACGGTCGGACCCGGCAAGCAATACGTCACGATTCGCGCAGCCGCAGCAGCCTCACAGAGCGGCGACACGATCCACATCAGCGCGGGCGAGTATCGCGGGGACGTCGCAACCTGGAGCGCTAACAATCTAACGATCTGCGGAGTCGGCGGGCGCGCCAAGCTGTACGCCGACGGCGTGCACGAGGGTGGCAAGGGCATTTGGGTCATTGCTGGAAGCAACACCACAATTCACAGCGTCGCGTTTCACGATGCGAGGGTGCCCGATCAAAATGGCGCCGGCATCCGGCAGGAGGGGCCGACGCTGACGCTGCGCGATGCCGGCTTCTACGACAACGAGAACGGTGTTCTAAGCGGTGGCGGCACAAACTCGACGATCACCATTGAGTACTCCGAATTCGCACGCAATGGGTTTGGCGACGGCTTCACGCATAACATTTACATCGGGGAAGTCGGTGCGCTCAATGTCCGTTACAGCTTCTTCCACGAAGCGAAGGTCGGCCATAACCTGAAGACCCGCGCGCGCGAGAACACCATTGAGAACAGTTATTTCGCGGACGGTGCCAACGGCACCTCCAGCTACTTGCTGAACTTCGACAATGGCGGTCGCGCGGTAGTGCGCGGCAATCTGCTGCACAAGGGTCCTGCTGCGAACAATTCGATCCTGATTTCGCACTACGCGAACATTTGGGGCGCCAGCTATAACTCGCTGACGCTCGAGCACAACACACTGGTGTCGACCTATTCCGGCGGCAGCTTTATCGATATCAACACCGGGGCGAATGTCACTTTGACCGCGAATATCTTTGCGGGCATCGGCAATCCGTCTCTGCTCGGTGGTGCAACGGCAGCCCAGACGAGCAATGTTGTTACCAACGCTTCCCAGATCCCCGGCGCATCCAATGTTGCCGCGCCCAACTTTTGGCCAGCAGCGGCGCTGCTGCCACAGTTGAATCTTGCGACGAGCGTCGTGGCGGGCTACAGCAACGATTCGCCGCGGCCCCACGCCGTGCGCGCCATCACGGGCACTACGCGCATGATTGGCGCCCTGCAATCCCCACCCTAGGGGTCGCCGCGCCGAGTTTCTTTCTTAAGCAACCAGCTCGATAAAGCTCCTGCACTAACAGCCGCCGCCGGAGGCTCGACTACAAGATCATCTTGGCGCCGGCGATCAAAAGCACTGCAGCGAGCGCCTGCCGCATCGCGCGATGGTCTAGGCGGCGCGCACCGTACGTGGCACCAATCAGGCCGCCGACGATCACAGCAG
>JACCZX010000101.1 GCA_013695705.1 Burkholderiaceae bacterium
TTGTGCCGATCTATGGAACCGCGTGGATCCTTGTCATCGCATATGTCACCGTGTACCTGTCGTTCTCGACTCGAACCGCGAGCGCGTCGCTGATTCAACTGCACCCGGAGCTCGACGAAGCCGCGCGCACCTGCGGCGCAACACCTGCCATGACCGTGCGTCGCATCGTGCTGCCGCTGTTGATGCCGGCACTGGCGGGCGCGTGGATCTGGGTAGTCGCACACGTGATGCGGGAGCTATCAACCGCGTTATTGCTGCAAGGTGACGATAACGTCACTCTCGCGGTGCAGCTATGGAGTTACTGGGCAGGCGGCGAACCATCGAAAGCGGCAGCAGTCGGTGTGTGGCTGGTCGTCGTGATGACGGTGATCACTATTATCTGGCAGCGCCTGTCGGCACGCAGGGACGTGGTCTTCAGTGGTTGAGCTCCGGGATTTGTGGCTTACGTATCCCGGCGCGGCGCAGCCTTCGGTGCGTGGAGTGTCATTACGCGTCGAGCCCGGCGAGTTCGTCACGCTGCTGGGCCCGAGCGGCTGCGGAAAAACTTCTACCTTGCGCAGCATCGCCGGCCTGGAAACCCCATCAGCCGGTGCAATTTCGATCGGCAGCGCCGATGCATTCAACGCCACGCGCGGCGTCGACGTGCCGACGCACCAGCGCGATATCTCGATGGTGTTCCAGTCGTATGCGGTGTGGCCGCACATGACGGTGGCGAAGAACGTGGCGTTTCCGCTCGAAGTCGCGAAGCGTCCGATGGATGAGGTGCGCACGCGCGTGGCGGAAGTACTGCAGATGGTTGGGCTCACAGGGCTGGCGGATCGCAGTGCGACGCAGCTGTCGGGTGGCCAGCAACAACGCGTTGCGATTGCGCGCGCGCTGGTGCGCCGCTCCGCCGTCATGCTGCTCGATGAGCCGCTGTCGAACCTGGACGCAAAATTGCGCGAGCAGATGCGCCTCGAGTTGCGGCAGCTACTAAAAACAGTCGGCCTTACTGCGGTGTACGTGACACACGATCAGGAGGAAGCGCTGATGCTGTCAGACCGCATCGCGCTGATGAGCGCTGGAAAGTTTGTAGAGGTCGGTACGCCGCTCGATCTCTACTTAAAGCCCCGCACCCTTTTCGGCGCGACGTTCCTGGGCGCTGCGGAAGTGTTCGAAGTCGTGCGTACCCAAGGAACCTCCATCGAAACCAAGATCGGGCATCTGCATGTTGAAACCGCGACAACCAATTTCTCGCATGTGGGAATTCGACCCGAAGCGATTCGCGTAAGGCAACAAAAATCGCCGCATCCGAGTGCCAATCAACTGCAGGGCACACTCGTCAGCGCCGTGTTCTCCGGCCGTCAGCAACAGCTGATTGTGCAACTCGATGCCGGTCGACAGATCCACGTGCTCGCCGAGGCGACGACAGTCTTTCGCGCGGGCGAGTCGATCACCGTCGAATTTCCCGTCGAGCGACTGATGGGCTTAACCGAAGAGGCCTCGCCTGATTGAAGTAAAACCTTATTCGCTGCGACTCGTGACGCCTTATCGCTGGTCAAAAGGCACACAGCACTACCGGCACGGCTTGATCTTGCGCATGCAGCGCGGATCACACGTCGGCTGGGGCGAAGCTGCGTTGCCGCCGCACGTCGACTATCCGGTTCAAGCGTTCGTCCATGAATGTCTGAATTTAATGGCGGGGCTCGACGCCGACGCCGACGATTTTTTAAGCGAGCTTGATCTGCGCGAATGCCCGGCGCGCATCCGCTGCGGAATTTCCACCGCGGTATTGGCCTTGCGCGCGTCTGAACAGGGAAAATCACTCTCCGCTTATCTGCTGGGAGACAACGCGCCCCTACCGGCGCGGGTGCCGGTCAACGACCTAATCACCGATGCGGACGCAGATGCATGTGCCCGGCTGGCGACTGCAGCAGTTGCACATGGCCAGGACACGGTAAAAATAAAATGCACCACTGAACGCGCACTCGACCTGACGCGCGTCGCTGCCATTCGGAATGCGCAGCCGCAGATCAAAATCCGCATCGATCCGAATGAAAGCTGGCCGCTTGCGTGGGCCGCTGATCAGCTGAACTCGATGGCTCGGTTCGATATTGAGTATTGCGAAGAACCGTTGCCACGCGGGACGCCGCTCGCCGTTTACGCTCAGTTGCGCAAGCAGACCGCGGTGCCGATCGCGCTGGATGACAGCATTCGTACCGTTCGTGATGTCGAGCTGACTTCGATGCTCGCGGCGGCCGATGCACTAGTTCTCAAGGCACAACGGGTGGGTGGACCGGACAAGCTGCTCGAGATCGTGCAGCTCGCTACTTCGCAT
>JACCZX010000308.1 GCA_013695705.1 Burkholderiaceae bacterium
CGCAGCGATCCATGCATTGCTGATGGCAATAATGGAGCGGCGCCTGCACGGCGAAGCGGCGGTCGCTCCAGGGCGGCTGGGTTTCGTCATCGATCGCTTGCCGCCACTGCTGGCAATGGAACGAGTGCTATTCAGGTTGATCACTGTAGGATTTATTTTGTTGACTGCGACGCTTATAAGCGGCATTTTCTTCTCTGAAGAATTGTTTGGGCGCCCGCTTCGATTCGATCACAAGACGGTGTTTGCGATTGCGTCGTGGATTGTATTCGGCGGGCTACTGCTGGGTCGGCTGATATTCGGCTGGCGTGGCCGCACGGCCTTACGGTGGACATTGACCGGATTTGCAATGTTGATGCTGGCCTACGTAGGCAGTCACTTTGTGCTGGAAGTTTTGCTGCATCGATCCTGATGAGCCGGATTCTGTTTTTCGTGCTGCTCGCACTGGCCATTTACCTGGTGTGGCGCATGTTGCAGAAAAAGCAGTTGCCGCGGGAGGGCGACCCCGGCGTTCCGCGGTTGGCAATGGTGAGCTGTGCGACGTGCGGACTCCACATCCCGCACAATGAAGCTCTGCTACAGGACGAGCGGTATTTCTGTTGCGAAGAACATCGGCGCACAGCACCGCCGGCCGATAAATGAGCAGATCAGGGCGCAACAAGCGAGCGTTTCGGTGAACGCCCCGGAGAGCGCGATCTCCACCGACGTTTTGTTTGACGGCGAGTCAGGGGTCGATGCAGAAACGCCATGGCGCGCGCTTGAGTATTTCGCCAGCACGCGCGTCATTGTTGCGGCCGCCCTGGTGTTTGCAAGCGCTGCTTTCGGTGCGCGACCGCTCGGAGTAAGTGGGGTCACCGGCTCGACCGTCGTCGCATCGTTGGCGTACTTCGCGTTTGCAGCGATATTCGCGGGCCTGTCTCTTTATCTGCATCGGCGCTTTCTGGCGCAGGTCATCGGGCAGCTGGTGCTCGATCTGGTGGTGATTACGGTATTGGTCATCAGCAGCGGCGGAGTTGCCTCGGGGTGGGTCATTTTGTTTTTGTTGCCGCTCGCCGGCGCTTCGATCTTATTGCCGTCAACGCTGGTGTTCTTCGTCTGTGCGATTGCGGTGCTGGCGATTCTGGTCGATGCAGGGCTGCGTACGTTGTCCGCTGACGCGTCGGATTCGCTGTTGTTTCAAGCCGGCGTCTACGGTGCCGCGTTGTTCGCGGTAACTGCATTGTTGCGTGCGCTCAGTGCGCGGCTGGCGAGCCAGGAGCGGTTGGCACGCTCGCGCGGCCGCGATCTGCAAAATCAGCTTGCGATCAATCGGCTGGTGATCGCGCAGATGCAGCAGGGCGTGATCGTGGTGGATCCGACGACGCAAGTGCGAGCCAATAACCGTGCTGCACGGCGCATGCTGGGGCTCGAGGCGTCGGCGCAATTAACCGGAATTCGTTTAACGAGCCTTCCTGCCGCCACTGAGTTGGCGCAGGCGTTCATGCGATGGGTAGACGCCGGCCGCAGCGAGGGGGCGTGGTCCAACACGGTGATGGCGGGTGCCGACGCAGCCACAAGCCCGCTGATGGAGTCGCGGATGCGGGCACGGTTCGCGCGGCCGAACTCGAGCTCGGTCGAGGAGTTCGTCATATTCATAGAAGATGTGCGCGATGTTGAAGATCGCGCGCAGCAACTGAAGCTTGCTGCGATGGGGCGCCTGACGGCGTCGATCGCGCACGAGATTCGCAATCCCCTTGCGGCCATCAGCCATGCGGGGCAACTGATGGGCGAGGACAGCTCCGATCCATTGCTCAAGCGCCTTGCCGGCATAGTGCGCGAGAACACGCTGCGGCTCAACCGCCTGGTGGAAGACGTTTTGAGAGTGGCGCGCCGCGAGCCCCCGCTGGGCGACGAGATCGACATCAGCGAGTTCGTGCAATTGTTCCTGTCCGAGTTTCTGCGGGATCGGGCACTGGTGCCCGCGACGATACAAATCGAAGCGGAGCCGGATCTGCGCGTGAAGTTCGAGCAATCACACCTGCGACAGGTGCTATATAACCTGGTCGACAATGCCTTGCGCTACGCCAGTGGGGGTCCCAAGTCGGTACGGCTCGTCATTGAGCGCGCACCCGAGCAGGATCGCCCGCAGCTGTGGGTGTTTGACGACGGGTCGGGCGTGCCGGCCGATACTCGCGCCGCCCTATTCGAGCCGTTTTTTACGACGCGCTCGCAGGGAACCGGATTGGGCCTTTACCTGGCGCGCGAATTTTGCGTTACCAATCGGGCGGAGTTGTCGTATTCGACACGGCGCGAGTTCGACGGCTCGTCGCGTGATGGATTCCTGCTTCGTTTCGGTCGCGGCGCGGCCGTGGGCAACGAACAGCAAGGCTTCCTCGATACGCTGCCGATAAGGTAGATACGATGACGCGCGAACCGTTTTGATGAATCAGGCTGTCGGCTCTGATCCGGGTCACGTTCCGCCGATTCAACGCCGGCAGCCCGCAGTATTGGTGGTCGACGATGAAGCGGATTTGCGCGAGCTGCTGTCGTTAACGCTCGTGCGGCTGGGGCTCGACGTCGACACTGCCGAGTCAGTGCACGCCGCGCGCGCGTTGCTCGGCCGAAACAAGTACGCGTTGTGCCTGACCGATATGCGGTTGCCCGACGGCACCGGGCTCGATCTGGTGCGCGACGTCGCCGCGTCTGCGGGACCGCCGATCGCGGTCATCACCGCCTATGGCAGCGCGGAAAATGCCGTAGCGGCGTTGAAAGCAGGCGCGTTCGATTACCTGACCAAGCCGGTCGATCTCGATCAGCTGCGCATGCTGGTGCGCTCGGCCGTGCGCGAAACAGTTGTTGTCGCGGACAGTCAGCCTGCGCCTCTAAGCGTCACCGATGCCAGCGCGCTCGCTCGCTTGACTGGTAACACGCCGGCGATGCAGCAGATGCGCACGGTGATCGGCCGGCTGGCGCGTAGCATGGCGCCGGTTGCGATCCACGGCGAATCCGGCAGCGGGAAAGAGCTCGCGGCACGCGCAATCCACGATTGTTCGAGCCGGCGCCAGCAGCCGTTTGTCGCAGTAAATTGCGGCGCGATTCCGGAAACGCTGATGGAGGCTGAATTTTTCGGATATCGAAAAGGAGCATTCACCGGCGCGGAGCGTGACCGAGAAGGATTTTTTCAGGCAGCAGCCGGAGGTACGTTGTTTCTCGACGAGGTTGCCGAGCTGCCGTTGGCAATGCAGGTAAAACTTCTGCGGGCGATCCAGGAACGCCGCGTGCGCAAAGTCGGCGCATCGGGCGAAGAAGCGGTCGATGTCCGCCTCGTCAGCGCGACGCATCAGGATCTTGGCGCGCTGGTCACAGCGGGTCGGTTTCGACAGGATTTATTCTATCGGCTCAACGTGATCGAGCTGCGGGTGCCCGCATTGCGTGAGCGTTTGGACGACATCCCTGCTCTGGCCGCGTCGATCCTCGCTCGAATTTCGGAGCGCGCCGGCGCGCGTCATGCAAGCTTGTCGCTTCAGGCTGCTGCCGCGCTGAAGCGATATCGCTTTCCCGGCAACGTGCGAGAGCTCGAAAACATCCTCGAGCGCGCGGTCGCGCTTGCCGCTGATGATGTGCTGGTGGCTGACGACTTGATGTTGCCAGCCACCGAAGTCGAAGTTGCAACTGACGTCGGCGCTGTTCCATTCGATGCGCCCGAGGAAACGGTGCCGCCCGTCGCTGACGAAGTCGACGACGCTGCAGCTTTACCGTCGGCGTCGGTGCTCGACTTTCGTGTGGTCGACGGCGTCCCGACCTCACTCGGTGCCTATCTCGATTCTCTCGAACGCGACGCGATCCGCTGTGCGCTCGGCAAGACGCGTTACAACCGGACGGCTGCGGCCCAGCTTTTGGGCATAACTTTTCGACAGTTGCGTTACCGAATGCAAAGGCTCGGAATTAAATGACGGCGATTTCCGGGAGCGCTCAGCGCGATTGGAAACAGCGCTGTCACCCCCGCGCAGGCGAGGGTCCAGTCTTTTTTGCTCGATGATCGTGGGCGCCGACGGCTGGCTCGATGAAGCCCGCTGTGTTGCCTCGCCCAACTTCGACATGCGACCTGCTGGCGCTGTCATCGAGCTGATCGTGTTGCATAACATCAGCTTGCCGCCGGGCCGCTATGGCGGCGGCCACATCGCTCGCTTATTCACCAATACGCTTGACCCGTGTTTTGATCCTTTTTTTGCGCAGATCGCCGCTACGCGTGTGTCGGCACACGTACTGATCGAACGCGATGGCGCGGCGACGCAGTTCGTCTCTTTTGCCGAGCGCGCGTGGCACGCCGGCGTATCCGCGTTTTGCGGCCGCTCGAGCTGCAACGATTTCTCTGTAGGTATAGAGATCGAAGGCACCGACTTCGAGGCGTTCACTGACACGCAGTACGTTACCTTGAATCGCATCATCGACGCGTTGCGCGCCGTGTATCCGATTGCAGCGGTATGTGGTCACAGCGACATCGCGCCCGAACGCAAGACCGATCCCGGTCCGTTTTTCGATTGGCGTCGAATCTCCAATCGGTCAGGCGTTTCCATTCCATCCGCCTGATTTTTCATCGCCGCATCTTTTCGATGCGATGCGCAATTAACTTTTATTGAATTCAAAAAATTCTGCGCTTATGATGCGTGCCACTACTCGTAGTAAACGTTTGTGGCCCTCATACTAGATGTTGTGCTTCGTTGCCGGATCGATTGCGCGCGGCGCGCAGGATTTCATTTTGTTCCGCGAGGCAGCACGCGGTGTTCCGCGGGCATGGCGTCACTGGGCTGACAGCAAACTTTCGAAGTAGACGACTAGAACTAGTGGTGCTTGCGGCGGTGGCGGCGCGAAGTCTCGTCAACTGCGCAGGCATTCGAAAATGGTTTGGAGGTGAGATGCAGTTTCAGGAAATGACAATGCCGGCAATTGCGGCAGGCGGCGCTGCTGCGGCAGCGAGAATTCACGATCCGGCGTCTGCGGATTCGGGCGCGACAGGGGTCAGTGCGATCGGCGCCACCTCGTTCGGCGATTACAAGGTGATTCGCCGCAACGGTTCGGTAGTCGCATTCGAGCCGTCCAAAATCGCGGTGGCGATGACCAAGGCGTTCATCGCGGTGCGCGGTGCGCAGGGAGCGGGCTCGGCAGCGATTCGCGAGCAGGTCGAGAAGTTGACCGACGGCACGGTGCGCGCGTTGTTGCGGCGACTGCCGGCCGGTGGCACGTTTCATATAGAGGATGTGCAGGACCAGGCCGAGCTGTCTCTGATGCGCGACGGTGCGCACGATGTGGCGCGCTCCTACGTGCTGTATCGGGAAAAGCGTGCGCAGGAGCGGGCGAAACAATCGGTGCCGGCAGCCGCGCGCGCGCCGCAGTTGTCGATGCTCGAAAATGGTGTGCGCGTACCGCTTGATATGGCCCGGGTCGAGGCGATCGTGCGCGGAGCGTGCGTGGGGCTTACCAGCTACGTCACGCCCGACGCGATCCTGTCCGAGATGGTCAAGAACCTGTATGACGGCGTTCCGCTCGACGAGGTCTATAAGTCGGCCATTCTCGCGTCACGCGCTTTGATTGAAAAGGATCCTGCGTACGCAGCGGTCAGCGCCCGGTTATTGCTGCACACGGTGCGGCGTGAGGTGCTGGGCGAAGAAATCGTGCAAGGCGAGATGCAAGGCCGTTATGCGGACGCGTTCGCACGCTTCGTCAAGACCGGCATCAGTGTTGGGTTGCTGGACGAACGTCTGGGTCAGTTCGACCTCAAACGTCTTGGCTCGGCGCTCGATGCCGGCCGCGATCTGAACTTCCACTATCTCGGACTGCAAACGTTGTACGACCGTTACTTCCTGCATCACGACGGTCGCCGCTTTGAACTACCGCAGGTGTTTTTCATGCGGGTAGCGATGGGCCTCGCGCTTAACGAGATCGAAAGGGACGCGCGTGCGATCGAGTTCTACGAGGTGTTGTCGAGCTTCGACTTCATGAGCTCGACGCCGACATTGTTCAATTCGGGAACCAAGCACTCGCAGCTTTCGTCTTGTTATTTATCGACGGTT
>JACCZX010000311.1 GCA_013695705.1 Burkholderiaceae bacterium
CGTCGATACCAGCACGTACGCGCTCCTCGATCCATGCGCGCGACGTCGAGTAGTAGTTGCCGTGAACCTCGGCACTTTCGATGAACTCGCCGGCCGCGCGCCGCTGCTTGAATTCCTCGACGTCGACAAAGTGGTACTCGCGCGCACTTTGTTCGCCCGGCCGTGGTGCACGCGTCGTAAAAGAAACCGATAACTGCATGTTGGCTTCGCGCGCCAGCAAAGCGTTGACCAACGTGGACTTGCCGGCACCCGAGGGTGCCACGACCATGAACACGTTGCCGGCATGATGACCATCGAGCGGCCCGAGCGAAGAACTGTCGGTCACTGTCCGCGTCATTCTAGGTTTTGAATCTGTTCCCGCATCTGCTCGATCAGGATCTTGAGCTCGACCGATGCATGGGTCATCTCTATTGCCGCTGCCTTGGAGCCAAGTGTATTGGCTTCGCGATTGAGCTCCTGCATCAGAAAGTCGAGCCTGCGTCCTACCGCACCGCCATTGGCAAGCACCCGCCGCACTTCCGCAACGTGCGTGCAAAGCCGCTTGATTTCTTCATCGACATCCATTTTTAGCGCGTATAGCGTGACTTCCTGTCGAATTCGCTCCGATATTTCCTCCCGCGAAAGGCTTGCTGCGGTTGACAAGGCAGGCCCCAATGCTTTCTCAAGCCGTTCATAGAGCTTGCGCTCGACCGCGGACACCAAATCAGGAATACGCGTTGTCAGCTGCGCGGCGATCTGCTCGACTTGCCGGCACTGGGCCAGCAGCGCGGTGCTCAACGCCGCACCTTCTCGACGCCTTGATTGATCGAGCGCGGACAGTGCCTCGGACAGCGTCGCCAGTACTTGCGTGCGCAACGCGTCAGGCTCGGCGCCCGGCGTCTCAACCACGCCAGGCCAGTTGAGAACATCAGCGGTACTGATAGGAGCGACCGCGGGCAATGAGCGGACAACTTGACGGGCGAGATCAGCGAGCTGCGCCAATGCATCGGGATTGAGCAGCGGCTTGGCTTCTCCCGCGCCGCGCGCGACCGAGACACGGCATTCGACCTTGCCACGGGCCAGGTGCGCGGCGATGGCTTCCCGCACAGCCCCTTCGGTGCCGCGCAGATCGTCGGGCATCTTTAACGACAAATCCAGAAAACGTGAATTGACCGAACGTAATTCGAGTGTCAAACGGCCTAGCGCGGTCGGGCACGCAGCGCTGGCGAAGCCGGTCATGCTGGCGACGGCCTTCATTCTCGCGTCAGGGAAAACCGATCACCAACAGCCGCCAAAAAATATTAACGATCGCAAAGTATCAAGTGGCATTTCGAAGCTTTAAGGCAAAAAAGCACCTTATTGTTGTTACGGCTTTGCGAAACCTTTTGGATAGAATCGTCGCGGTTCCCACGATGCCATTCCAATGCCGGCTCAGAACAACGCATCATTACCTGAAAGCCTGGAGGTCGGCGGGTACCGCATTGTAAAGAAGATATCGTCGGGAGGATTCTCGATTGTGTATCTGGCGACCGACGAACAGGGCAACTCGGTCGCCATCAAGGAGTACATGCCCGCCTCGCTCGCGCAGCGTAAGCCCGGTGAGCTGTCTCCCTACATCGCTCCCGAGAACCTGAATACCTATCGCATCGGTCTGAAGTGCTTTTTTGAGGAAGGCCGCGCGCTGGCAGGTATTTACCACCCGAACATCGTGCGCGTCATCAATTTTTTCCGCGCCAATGAGACGGTGTACATGGTGATGCACTACGAATCGGGCCGCTCGCTGCAGGAGCACGTGCTGCGCAACCGGAACAAGGATCAGAAAGACGTTTTGTCCGAGCGTTTCATCCGGCGCGTGTTTGCGCAGGTCATGAACGGCTTGCGCGAAGTGCATGCGAACCGTTTGCTTCATCTGGACGTGAAGCCGGCGAACGTTTATTTACGAATGGACGGCACACCCATTCTGCTCGACTTCGGCGCTGCCCGGCAGACGCTGCAGCGGGACCTCAGCAAGACCTATCCGATGTACACGCCAGGCTTTGCCGCGCCGGAGCTTTACAAGCGCGACGCCGAGTTGGGTCCCTGGACCGACGTGTATTCGATCGGCTCGTGCGTTTATGCATGCATGTCAGGCATGCCGCCGCAGGAAGCTGATCAACGGCTCAAGGAAGACAAGATGCCGACAGCACTGCGGTCATTCCGCGGCCTCTATTCGAATCAGTTGATCTCAATGGTCGAACGTTGTTTACGGCTCAATTCGCTGGAACGCCCTCAAACCGTGTTTGCGGTGCAGAAAGAGCTGCTGCAAAACGTCCCCGAGCGGCCTGAGTTCTCGATGGTCGAGCGTACCGGTGCGCGCTGGCGCAACATGCAGGAGCGCGTTTCTCGCTTCATGAAGGATCACAACATCACCTGGTTTTGACAAAGCGCACAAAAGTGCAAACCTACTTTTGTGCGATCGGTTTGCGAAAAATCGCCGGCAAAGCCGGACAATTTTTTGAGGTTAAAGGCGACAAGAACGCGGCACACTGGGCTTCGCTCAGTTAAGTCTTTGCATCGATCGTTTCCATGCGTTTCTCCGTTTACCAGGAAAGCAAGAAGGGCGGCCGGCGTATCAATCAGGACCGCATGGGATACCTGTACACGCGCGATTCGCTGTTGATGCTGGTGGCCGATGGCATGGGCGGTCATGCGCGCGGCGAAGTAGCGTCGCAGCTGACGCTGCAGACGCTGGCCTCGATTTACCAACGCGACGCCAAACCCCTGCTGGCCGATCCGGTGCGATTTCTCGAAGATTCGGTGCTCGCGGCCCATCGCGAGCTGCATCGGTATCGTGCCGAGCACAGCTTGCCCGAAGCGCCGCGCACCACTTTGGTGGCCTGCAT
Organism: Burkholderiaceae bacterium; assembly: GCA_013695705.1. Classification (GTDB taxonomy): domain Bacteria; phylum Pseudomonadota; class Gammaproteobacteria; order Burkholderiales; family Burkholderiaceae_F; genus JACCZX01. Next base: position 2,862 of record JACCZX010000311.1, read on the forward strand.
CATCCAGCAGGGCGTGGCGATCTGGGCGCACGTGGGCGATTCGCGTCTGTACATGATTCGCGGCGGCCGAATTCTTGAGCGCACGATCGACCATTCGCGCGTGCATCACCTGGTGCAGTCGGGGCTGATTCGCCCGGAAGACGCAAAAGATCATCCCGAGCGCAACCGCATCTTTAACTGCATCGGTGCCTACGTAGCGCCCACGGTCGAAATCAGCCGCCCGGTGGCTCTGCGCAACGGCGACACTCTGCTGCTCTGTTCCGATGGACTATGGGGTACGCTCAACGATCGCCAAGTGGCCGACGCGTTCATCGGCAAGACGGTGATGCGTGCCGTGCCCGAGCTGATCGAAATGGCGCTCGAGCTGGGCGGGCCGGAGTGCGACAACGTTACTGGCGTCGCGATGACGTGGGCCGGCACCGAGTCGATGGAGATGGTGCCGCCAAGCGAATCGCCGGTCTCGACGCTGCTGATTCCGGAAGGCACGGTTGCTTCGACGATCCAGATGCCGCGCGTGGGTGAGCCGAGCGTCGACGAAGAGCTTTCCGAAGAGCAGATCGACGACGCCGTAGCAGAAATTCAGAAGGCAATTCAGCGCAGCGGCAAACTCGTCGCAAAATAGCGCTTTGCTGAAACGGCAGCGATGGCTGCCCCAATCCAGATGCAACTTGTTGAACGCCCGAGCGGCCGTCGTCCCGATCAGCTGCGTGAAGTCCGGCTGCTCCGCAGTTTCACCAAGCATGCGGAAGGTTCGGTGCTGGTCGAGTTCGGCGACACGCGCGTCATTTGCACTGCGAGCATCGAAGAGCGTGTCCCCGCATTTTTAAAAGGCAAGGGCAAAGGGTGGTTGACTGCCGAGTACGGCATGTTGCCGCGCGCGACTCACACACGTTCGGATCGCGAAGCCGCGCGTGGCAAGCAGGGCGGCCGCACGCAGGAGATACAGCGGTTGATCGGTCGCAGCCTGCGTGCGGTGTTCGATCTCGCCGCGCTGGGTGAGCGCACGTTGCACATCGATTGCGACGTGATCCAGGCCGATGGCGGCACGCGAACGGCCTCGATCACGGGCGGTTTTGTGGCCGCTTACGATGCGTGCCGGTGGTTGCGTGCACGCGGCATGGCCGGTGACGTACCGGCATCTGACTTTGTCGCCGCGGTGTCGGTCGGTTTGTATCGCGGGTTGCCGGTGCTCGACCTGGATTACGTTGAAGACTCGGGGTGCGATACCGACATGAATGTCGTGATGACCGGCAGTGGCGGCTTCGTCGAGGTGCAGGGCACGGCAGAGGGCGCGCCATTTACCGGGCAACAGATGGAGTCGATGCTGCAGCTTGCTACCGCGGGGATTCGCTCGCTAGTTGTGGCACAGAAGCACGCGCTCGAGTTGTGACCGCGCGCCTTATCGTCATTGCTTCGCAAAACCCCGGCAAGTTGCGAGAACTGACAGCGCTGCTGTCCGATAGCGCGTATCAAATCGTTCCCCAGGAAGAGCTTGGTGTCGAAGCGGCCGCTGAGCCGCATTCAACGTTTGTCGAAAATGCGCTTGCCAAGGCGCGGCACGCGGCGGTCGCG
>JACCZX010000319.1 GCA_013695705.1 Burkholderiaceae bacterium
CTTATCGGCCAGCGCGATGAAGCAGTTGCGCGCCCTCGGCGTGGAACTGCGGCTCGGTGTGCATGCGGAAAACCTTACCGAGCAGGGGCTCGAGGTGAACGGAGAGTTTATTGCGTGTCGCGTCAAGGTTTGGGCTGCCGGGAATACCGCATCCGCCCTGGGTAAAACGCTCGGGGTGCCACTGGATCGCCCCGGTCGCGTGGTCGTGAATGAGGATCTCACCATTCCGGACCATCCCGAGGTTCAAGTCATCGGCGATCTCGCGCATTTCGAGCATCAGAAGGGCAAGTTGCTCCCCGGAGTTTCGCCGGTCGCAATGCAGCAGGGCCGGCACGCGGCGCGAAATATCCTGGCGATGATCGATGGCCGAAAGCCGTTGCGCTTCTGGTATTGGGACAAGGGGAGCATGGCGACTATTGGACGCAACAAGGCCGTGGCCGATCTGAATTTTGTACATATCAGCGGATTTCCGGCGTGGCTCGCGTGGCTCTTCATTCACATCATCTTCCTGGTCGGCTTCCGGAATCGCGTCGCGGTCTTGATGCAATGGGCCTGGGCTTACTTCACGTTCAACAAAGGCGCGCGTCTCATCACGCGGAATTTCCAGGCGGAATTGCGGCCGCCCGCTTAAAAGGGCTGGTCCTATACGACGTATATGACCCCTATGCCCGGCATGAGAGCACGCTACCTCCTGCCGAACTACCGCATCGCCGTCGTCGGCGCTGGCGCCATTGGCGGTTACTATGGCGCGAAGCTGGCATCTTTCGGACGCGATGTGCATTTCCTCATGCGCGGTGATCTGCGCGAAGTCCGCCGGTTGGGAATTCAAATCCGCGGCAAGTCCGAAAATGTCCGCCTGGCGAAAGTAAACTGCTACTCGTCGGCCGAAGAGATCGGACCGTGCGACCTGATTTTAATCGCGGTGAAGACCACGTCGAACGCGGATTTGCTGCACCTGATCCCGCCGCTGCTGCACGAGCGCACGATGTTGCTGACGCTGCAGAACGGACTCGGCAACGAAGAGTTCCTGGCGAATAACTTCGGCGCCGGGCGCGTGCTCGGCGGTCTCTGTTTCATTTGTCTGAATCGCGTCTCTCGTGGCGTGATCGAGCGTTACGATCAGGGCCGCCTTATTTTGGGTGAATTCAACGGTTACCCAGCCGCGCGGACGCACGACATTTCGTGGGAGTTCAAGCGTTGCGGCGTTGTCTGCACCGTCGCCGAAAACCTTATCCTGGAGCGTTGGCGCAAGCTGGTCTGGAACATCCCTTTCAACGGCCTGGCGGTCGCAGCTGGCGGAATGGACACCGCGGCGATCCTGGCGAATGAGGAGCCGCGCGCGACGACGCTCGCCTTGATGGATGAGGTTATCGCGGCGGCCAATAATTCCGGCTATGCGCTGCCGACTGCCGCCGCACTGGAACAGATCAAGCGCACCGGATCGTTGGGCGCGTACAAGCCGTCGACCCTGATTGATTTCGAAGCGGGCCGCGCGCTGGAGGTGGAAGCCATCTGGGGCGAACCCCTTCGGCGTGGTTTAGCCGCAGGGACCAAGATGCCGCGATTGACGGCGTTGTACGCGGAACTCAAGTCGATCAACGAAACGCGTTCGCTTCCAGCTCCGGATGAATCTGAAACCAGGTTGGAGTCATCCGGGACGTGAAGGTCGTCCCTGCGATCAAGGTGCGGAATGCGCAGCGAAGCGTCCGCGTGCAGCTCAGGGAGTTGCAGCGATTCTCAGAGCGCGCGTTGCAGCTCGCGTTGCTTTCCCCGACAAGGACCCGGAGCGAACTGCGAGACATGGGCGAGATCACAGTGGCGCTCATTTCCGACCGTCGCATGGCCGCGCTGCACCGGAGGTTTATGGACCTCGAAGGCGCAACGGATGTGATCACCTTTCAGCACGGCGACATTTTTGTGAGCGTGGAAACCGCACAACGGAACGGGGCGCAATTCGGCACCTCCACGGAGAAAGAAATCAAACTCTACATTGTGCATGGTTTCCTTCACCTTCATGGCTTCGACGACACCACGCCTGCGGAATCGCGCCTGATGAAAGAGACGCAAAAGCGCATTCTCGCAGCCGCCCAGAAAGCATCGGCGAAGGAGCAGCGCGCGCGCGCCGCGGTTTGAACCGACGGCATCGTATGTTATGGTTTTTCCCATGCGCTGGCCGCCACCGTCATCCTGGTGAGCATGGCGCTGACCACTTGAGCCCTCGTTAGTTTGCGAAGCTAATCTCATGGACGCGCCCTTCCTCGCCGCAACCGAGAGCCCGGCGATTGAGCAAAAGACTCGTGCCGAGGAAGAACTCGATCTCCCGTGGCAGGTAGTGGTGCATAACGATCCCATCAATCTCATGTCGTACGTCACGATGGTTTTTGAAAAGGTTTTTGGTTTCAATCGCGAAAAAGCCGAGAAGCATATGCTCGAGGTGCATCGGGAGGGCCGCTCGATTGTCTGGAGCGGCTTTCGCGAACGCGCTGAGCTCTACGTGCAGCAACTGCACGGTTACCTTCTTCTCGCCACCCTGGAGCGAGCGCGCTGATGGAAATTCGTTGTCATAATGAGGTCCTCGAGATCTCGGAACTCGATCCGTTTCTGGCGGAGTTGCTGCGCCAGATTCCTGAAAGCACGAGGGCGGAAGGCGTGGAAGCCGCCGAGCGGCGCTTGTTCAGCTTGCCGGCGGATACGACGGAGACGGAGCTCTGCGCGGAGTGGAAGGTCTACGTCGAACCCGAGCTACGCCGGCTTTTCCAGGGCGCGACGGAAACGGTTGCGGCCGATCTGACGCCGCTCGACAGGAAGGCGAAGCCATTTGCAAATTGCACGCTCCAGATTCCACTCGAGCATGCGGCCGCCTGGTTGAGCGCGTTGAATCAGGCGCGGCTGGTGAT
>JACCZX010000335.1 GCA_013695705.1 Burkholderiaceae bacterium
GGCCGTTACAGCGTGCCGGCCGAAGCACTGCTGATCGACAAGGCGCAGCTGCTCTCGCTCACCGCGCCCGAGATGACAGTGCTCGTCGGCGGGATGCGCGTACTAGGCACCAACGCCAACGGAGCGAAGCACGGCGTCTTCACCGAGCGGCCCGGCACGCTCAGCAACGACTTCTTCATCAACCTGCTCGACATGAACACCGAATGGAAGGCGAAGTCCGGCGACGACGGTATGTTTGAGGGCAAGGATCGCAAAAGCGGCCAGGTCCGATGGACCGCCACACGTGTCGACCTCGTCTTCGGCTCGAACTCGCAACTGCGGGCGATCGCGGAGGTGTATGCAAGCGCCGATGCGAAAGAGAAGTTCGCGAAAGACTTCGTCGCCGCGTGGGCCAAGATGATGGACCTGGATCGATTCGATCTGCGTTGAAGGTTGGAGTCTGATGACCGCGACGGGGTGATCGACGATTACCCCGGCGCGTCGCGCGCACTCTGACTATCGCTGATCTGCTTGCGCCGGTATTCGCCTAGCCGTTCCAGCATCCATCCCGGATATTCGGAAGGCAGGCGGCTCACTTCATCGAGCTGCTTCAATTCATCGGCGCTCAGCGTGACTTGCGCGGCGGCGATGTTGTCTGCCAGCTGCTCGGGCCGCTTCGCGCCGATGATCACGCTGGTGACCTGCGGCTGCGCGAGCAACCATGCGATTGCGATCTGTGCCACCGACACGCCATGCGCTTGCGCGATCGGTCGCATCGCGTCGACGCACGCGAAGGCGCGCTCGCGATCGACCGGCGGAAAATCGAACGTCGTGCGCCGGTCGCCTGCCTCGCCTTTTTTCTCGCGCTCGAACTTGCCGCTGAGCAACCCGCCCGCGAGAGGACTCCACACCATCAGGCCGATGCCTTCGCTGCGCAGCATCGGAATCAGTTCGCGCTCGAGATCGCGCCCGGCAATCGTGTAGTAAGCCTGCAGCGACTCCGGGCGCGCGAGACCGAGCCGTTCGGCGATGCCAACGGCCTTGACGATTTGCCACGCGGCCCAATTGGATACGCCGACATAGCGAACGTGGCCATGCCGCACCAGCTGGTCGAGCGCACGCACCGTCTCTTCGATCGGCGTCGCCGGATCGAAGCCATGAATCTGGTAGAGATCGATGTGATCGAGCTGCAGCCGCTTGAGGCTCGCCTTCACGCCGTCGAGGATGTGATGACGCGAGGCGCCGCGCGCGTTCGGCCCGGGCCCGGTTTCGCCGAAGACCTTGGTGGCGACGACCACGCTGTCGCGCGGCACCTTCAGGTTCTTCAGCGCCTGCCCGGTGATCTGCTCGGAGAGCCCGCCCGAATAGACGTCCGCGGTGTCAATGAAGTTGATGCCGGCATCGATCGCCTGCACGACCAGGCGCTCGGCGTCGGCTTGCTGCAAATTTCCAATCTGGCCCCAAATTCCGTCGCCGCCACCGAAGGTCATCGTGCCCAAGCAAAGTTCCGAGACATACAGGCCGGTGCGGCCTAGCGGACGATTACGCATTGAGGTGCCTTCATGATGGGACCCGTGCAGTGCGGACTCATGTCAGCACAATCTCAAACTGACCTGCGCGAACAACACCCGCCACATGCGCCACGCAAAACAAGTCACGTCTGTTGTCAGGCTGTCTATTTCCCCGTCTGCTTATCCGCAGCCGCGTGAATCACCAGGATAAGTAGGCTGCTTGATCCGGCGCGGCGAGTCCAGGCCGCCCAGCAGGACGAGGATGATAGATGAGACTGCACTAGTGACTCTCCTGCAAGCTGACTCTTGGCTCCTATCGAGCGGATCCGGGAGTCATCTCACCACGCCGACGGACGATTGCGGGCACGCACCGCTCCTTGAGCTACCGTGGTGTTTGTCGCAGTGAGCGCGCCCGGCCGCGACTGACGCCTTGGATACAACGCTCGTCCTGCAACTGCTCGCCGTGCCGAAAGTCGCGCTTGGACAGGAGATCGCACTGCCGACGCGCAAATCGCTCGTGCTGGCTTATGTCGCGCCGGTCGCGCGGCCGCACGATGCAATCGAACGCGACGGCCAGCTTGCGCGCGTGTCGCTGCAGCCGTTGTCTGAAGTGGAGGTGCTGCTGCTCGTGCGCTCGTTGTCGGGTGGCGCGCAGGCGCCCGTGTTTTCGCGCCTTGCACCACGCTACCGCGGGCAACGCGCTGTTCATCCTGGCGTCGCTGCGCGAGCTCTTCAGTGCCGGCGTGCTGTGGCGCGAACGCGGCACCTGGGGGGTGGCGCTACGAGGCGCAGACTAAACACACACGCTTCACGTAATCTACACACCTCTGCCTAACCGATGAATGTTCGTGGCGAAGCGAGTCCGTAACACCAGCTCGTCTAGCGCCGGGCACTCGACCAACGACCTAAGCAGCGACGCGCTCGTGCGCGTGCGTGAGCTTGCGGGCCAGCGTCCCGTGGACGCAGTCGCGCTCGCACTGGCTGAGATGAAGGCGGCTCGCACAAGCAACGATATAGCTCGCTGTGGCGAGGCCGGGTTGGCAACCGCCCAGGCGTACTGGAGCGCCGGTGACTTGACGACAGCCGAGCGCTACCTCGAAGCCGCCTTGGCTGCCTTCGAGCACAGCGGCCAACGCAGGCGGCTTGGCACTGCGTACAAGCTACACGCGGTGCTGTTTATCTCGCTCGACAAAGTGAGTCTGGCACTGTCAGCAGCACTGAAAGCGCTTGGCTATCCGGATATATCGGCGAAAGATCGCATGCATTTGTACGGAACGATCGCGATATGTTTTCACTCTCTGTTCGATCTGCCCACTGCCGGTCGCGTGCTCGAGGAGTACGCGTGGCCGGAAGCGGAGCGCTCACGTGATCCGCAAGCGATCGTCGCGTGCGCCTCGCGCTGCGCAGGGATGCTGCATGACTACGCGTGCTGGACCATGGATATTCCCAACGTCAGCACCGTAGGCGCCGATCGCCCGACTCTAGAGCCCACGTTGGCCTATTTGACGCGCGCCAAGCAGTATCTGGCGATCTGCGATTTGCATCTTGACGAGGTCACGCTTCCGGAGCGCGCGTGGGCTCTTGCGCAGAAAGGAGTAGTGATATCGCTGGCGGACGGGTGGGACAAGGCGCGTACTATTTTCGATGAATCGCTCGCTCTTGCTGCCGAATTTCCGCGTCAGCAAGTGGCGGCGCTAGTGACGGCGGGAATGGCCGCGCGCATTGCCGGCCGTTTTGAAATGGCCCGCGACCTGTTACTGCGCGCCCGCCCACTGCCGGCGGCTGAGCCCGCGTTAACGCAGCGGATCATCGCGTATGAGTTGTCCTATGCGTTTCAGGCGCTCGGCGAAGCCGACGCAGCAACTGAGGAAATGCGCAGATTTGCGGATTTACAAATACGGAAAACGCGCATGGCGGAAGAATGGATCGACGGTGCCGCTAACAAGCGGCGTTATGGCGGCCAGTTCGAGTTAGCGGCCGCCAAGGAGCTGATGCTGGGAAAGGTGGAGCCGGCCGCGCTGCGTCGGGCAGTCGATTACATCGAGGCCAATTTACGCCAGCGGCTCGCGCTATCACAGGTGGCTCTACATGCCCACGTGAGCACGCGGACACTGCAAAACCTATTTCACGTGCATAAAGGGTTGCCAGCGAGCGAGTTCATTCGCGAGCGTCGCATGCAACGCGCTGATCAACTTTTGCGGGAGGCGCGTAAATCGGTCGCCCAAGTTGCCGAAGCCAGTGGATACTCGAGCGCTGCGAATTTTTCTCGCGATTATCGGCGTCGCTTCGGGCGCGTGCCGTCGTCGGTCTTGCATCGCGGCGAACGGATATCTCCCACGCGGGTCTCCGTTGCGAAATAGCCGGAGGCCGGTGCGGCCTAGGGGCGGTTACGCATAGATCTGAACTCCGAGGGATGCTGCGGCTTTATGCAGACGGCGCGACGGGCTTATGACTTCTGGGCAGAAACGCGGCCACGACTCCCAGTAGCGGCAGGTAAGCGATCGCGTTGTATACGTATTCGATGCCAGTTCGATCCGCCATCAAACCCAGCAGCGCCGCGCCCAGGCCGCCCAGGCCGAATGCAAATCCGAAAAACAAGCCTGACACCATCCCAACCTTGCCGGGGATGAGCTCCTGCGCGTAGACCAAGATCGCCGAAAACGCGGATGAGAAGACTAGGCCAATCACGATCGTGATCGTGGTGGTCCAGAACAGGTCAGCGTGAGGCAGCATCAGCGCGAAGGGCGCCACCCCAAGAATGGAAACCCAGATCACGGGCTTGCGTCCGATGCGGTCGCCGAGTGGACCGCCGACGAGCGTGCCGATGGCCGACGCGAACAGGAAGATGAAGAGATGCACCTGCGCGCTCTGTACCGACAGCCCGAATTTCTCGATCAAGTAGAAAGTGTAGAAGCTGCTGAGCCCTGCGACGTAGAAGTACTTCGAGAAGATCAGCACAAGCAGGACGCCAATGGCAAGCAGCACAACCCTACGCGGGTGCAACGGCGTCGCTTCAACGCGCTTGCGACCGGCTCCGACGGCAACATGGTGAACGCTATACCAGCGGCTGACTTGCAGCAGCAGCACAATGGCGAGCAACGCGACGAACCCAAACCAAGCCACGCTGCTCTGCCCAAAAGGCACGATCACGGCGGCGGCAAGCAACGGCCCGATGGCGCTGCCTGTATTGCCGCCGACCTGGAACACCGACTGCGCGAGTCCGTGCCGACCTCCCGACGCAAGGCGAGCGATGCGCGATGACTCCGGGTGGAAGACCGCCGAGCCGAGACCGACGAATGCTGCAGCGAGCAGCAGCATTCCGTAGGTGGATGCGTAGGCCAGCAG
>JACCZX010000348.1 GCA_013695705.1 Burkholderiaceae bacterium
CTGCTGCTCTATGGCGACCGTGAGAAGGAACTGTTCGGCGGCGAGAGTCCGACTACCAATAATCGAATGGAGTTGCTGGCGGTGATCGAGGCGCTTGGCTCGCTCAAGCGCGGCTGCAATGTGATCGTGCATACCGATTCGCAATATGTCCGGCTCGGAATTACCGAATGGCTACCGGCATGGATGCAGCGCGGCTGGAAAACCGCAGCGAAAAAACCCGTGAAAAATGCCGATTTGTGGCAGCGCCTGTTCGATGCTGCGGCCAAGCACGAGATCGATTGGCGCTGGGTGCGTGGGCATTCGGGCAATGTCGGCAACGAGCGTGCGGACGAATTGGCGAACCGCGGCGCTGAATCGGTGTCTGCACCTGGGGTCTGAGTGTTAAATTCGCGCGCTGGGTTGCGCCCGTTGCAACTTATTGAAGATGAAAAGAAATCGAGTCGCCGTCGTGGCGGTCGTTGCATTGCTGGCCGTCGCCGTATTCGCCTATTTCGCGGTGGATCGCTTGTCGTCCGGACCGAACGCGGTCGCCGGCGTCAAGGGGACGAGTGCGCCTGACGCCAAGGCCGCGCCCGTTGCGGGCAAGGGCGGTCCCACTCCGCCTGTCGCAGTCGAGGTGATCCAGGTCAAGCCTTCTACTGTGCAGGAGGATTTGCAGGCGGTGGGTTCGCTGCAATCCAATGAGAGCGTGATCCTGCGCCCCGAAGTGTCGGGCCGCATTGCTGCGATCGGATTCAAGGATGGGCAAGTGGTGCGCAAGGGGCAGATGCTGATCGCGCTCGACAATTCATTGAATGCAGCCGAAGTCGCGCAGATGCAGGCCGAGAATGATCTCGCGTTGTCCAATCTGAAGCGCAGCGAGGATCTTGCCAGTCGAAAATTTATCAGCTCGAGCGCGCAGGACACCGCCGCTTCCAACGCACAAGTGGCCGAAGCGAAACTGAAGCTGGCGCAGGCGCGGTTGTCAAAGATGCGCATCCTCGCGCCGTTCGACGGTGTAGTCGGTATTCGCGGCGTGAGCCTCGGGGACTACGTCAAGGACGGTACAGATCTGGTCAACGTCGAAGACGTGCGCACTTTGAAAGTCGACTTTCGTCTGCCCGAGCGCAATCTGACGCAGATCAAGGTCGGGCAGAGCATAGAAGTCGTTGCCGATGCGCTGCCGGGCGAGCGCTTCAGCGGCGAGATCGACGCCATCAACCCGCGTATCGATGCCAACGGACGCTCACTCGAAATGCGCGCGCGCCTGCAAAATGCCGGCGGCAAGCTGCGTCCCGGAATGTTTGTGCGCGTGCGTGTCATCGTTGGCGAGCGCACCAATGCGCTGCTGGTGCCGGAAGAAGCGATCGTGCCGCAGGGCGCAGACTTTTTCGTATACAAGGTAGTCGACGGCCAGGCGCGCCGCGTGCCAGTGAAAATCGGCGTGCGACGCGACGCTAGAGTAGAAATCGTCGAAGGGCTGGCAGCGGGCGATCAGGTGGTGACCGCCGGCATGCGCCTATCACGTGACGGACAACCGGTGCGCATCCTGCAGCCTGGCACTTCGCCAGGCAGCCCTGCCGCCCCGAAAGATGGAGGCAAGGGCGAACCGAAAGCCGGCCCGCCCGTCAAGGCCGCAGCTGCGCACCGAACAGAGATTTCAGCATGAGCCTGTTCGAGTTGTGCATACGCCGGCCGGTGTTGTCGACGGTGCTTTCGTTGCTGGTGCTGGTGATCGGCGCGATTTCGTACACGCGGCTCGACGTGCGCGAGTATCCCAAGATCGACGAGCCAGTCGTCAGCGTTCAGACGACGTATCCGGGCGCGTCGGCCGACGTGATCGAGTCGCAGATCACGAAGGTGCTGGAGGATTCGCTCGCCGGCATCGAGGGCGTCGAGCTGATGACGTCATCGAGCCGCGCCGAGCAGAGCCAGATTAACGTGCGCTTCCGCATCACGCGCAGCCCCGATTCGGCTGCGGCCGACGTGCGCGACAAGGTGGCACGAGTGCGCGCGCGCTTGCCCGACACCGTCGACGAACCGGTGATCGCGAAGGTCGAGGCCGATGCGTTCCCGGTGATCTGGATGGCAGTGGCGGCCGGCGGTCGCTCGCCGATCGAAGTGTCCGACTATCTGGCGCGTTATGTGAAGCCGCGCTTGTCGGTGCTGCCGGGCGCCGCCGACGTGTGGATCTTCGGCGAGCGCCGTACGTCGATGCGCATCAATGTCGATCGCGATCGGCTAGCAGGCTATGGCCTGACGCCGCAGGAAATCGAAAACGCGTTGCGCCGGCAGAACGTCGAGTTGCCATCGGGCCGCATTGAATCGGCCAAGCGCGAATTTTCGATCGTCGCGACGACCGACGTCAGCACGCGCGAACAGTTTGAAAACCTGATCGTCGCGAATTCGAAAGGCTATCCCGTGCGGCTGCGCGACGTGGCCGATGTGGCCGTTGGCGCGGCGAGCGAGCGCGTGATCGCGCGCTTCAACGGCCAGCCGGCGATCAACATGGGGCTGGTCAAGCAGGCCACCGCCAATCCGCTCGACCTGTCGAAGTCGCTGCGCGCCGAGTTGGAGAAAATCAATCCGACACTGCCTGCCGGCATGCGCATCACGATTGGCTACGACTCGTCGGTGTTTATCGAGCGCTCGATCAAGTCGGTATTCAGGACGGTCGTCGAGGCTGTCTTGCTGGTGGCGCTCGTGATTTTCTTTTTCCTGCGCAATGTGAGGGCCACGCTGATTCCACTGGTGACGATCCCGCTGGCCCTGGTCGGCTCATTCGCGCTGATGTACGCGTTCGGCTTCACTGTCAACACGTTGACCTTGCTGGCGATGGTGCTGGCAATTGGCCTGGTCGTCGACGATGCGATCGTGGTGCTTGAAAACATCTATCGCAACATCGAAGCCGGAATGGAACGCGTGGCGGCTGCAGTCAAGGGCATCAAGGAGATCGGCTTCGCGGTCGTCGCGATGACCTTGACGCTGACCGCCGTCTACGCGCCACTGGCTTTTGCGACCGGCCGTACCGGGCGGTTGTTCATCGAATTCGCGCTGACACTCGCCGGCGCCGTGCTGGTGTCGGGCTTTGTCGCACTCACGTTGTCGCCGATGATGTGCAGCAAGCTTTTGAAGCACGAGGAAAAGCACGGCCGCGTGTTCACGCTCATCGAGCGCTGGATTACCGCGCTGACCGACGGCTATGCACGTTCGCTGGCATGGCTGCTCGATCGCCGCTGGATCGTCGTGATCGTCTGGTTGATCACCGCCGGTCTCGCCGTTCTGTTTTTCTCGTTGCTGCGCAACGAGCTTGCACCGCTGGAGGACCGCGGAGTGATCTTCGGTCGCATGCAATCGCCGCCGGGCTCGACGGTGGATTACACGTCGGAACAGCTGCGCGCGGTTGAAGGCTTCTTTTCGGTGATACCCGAGGCGGGTGCGTACAGCGCAATCGCTGGTTTCCCCACCGTCGAATTCGGCACCGGCATCCTGCGCCTGAAGCCGTGGGAGGAGCGCACGCGCAAGCAGCAGGACATCGCGCGCGAGCTGAATCAGAAATTCCAGACCTTGCCCGGCATCATCGGCTTTGCGGTCAATCCGCCGTCGCTCGGTCAATCGGGACGCTCGCTGCCGGTTGACTACGTCATCATGGCGCAGGTGCCGTATGCCGAGCTCGATCGCATCGTGCAGCAGTTCATCGCCGAGATTTCGAAGACCGGAATCGTGCAGAACCCGACGTCCGACTTGCGCCTTAATACGCCCGAACTGAGGGTCGACGTCAATCGCGACAAACTGGGCGACCTCGGGATCCCGGTCGAAACTGTCGGCCGCACGCTGCAGACGATGCTCGGCGGCAGCCAGATCACTCGCTTCAAGAAAGCCGGCGAGCGGTACGACGTGATCGTGCAGGTCGCGCCGCGCGATCGCAGCCGGCCCAATGACATCAGTGATATCTACGTGCGTGGACGAGACGGCTCGATGGTGCAGCTGGCGAATGTCGTCACTGTGCTCGAAGGCGTGTCGCCTTCATCGCTGAATCATTTTCAGCGGCTGCGCGCGGTATCGGTCACCGCCACGTTGGCGCCCGGATATACGATCGGCGACGCACTCACGATGATGGACGACACCGCGCGGCGCGTTCTGCCGCCCGATGCGCTGACGGATTTAAACGGCCAGTCGCGCGAGTTTCGCGATGCGCGCGGTGGCTTCTACTTGACGCTGGCGCTCGCGTTGATCTTTATCTACCTGGTGCTCGCCGCACAGTTCGAGAGCTTCGCCGATCCGCTCGTCATCATGTTGTCGGTGCCGTTGTCGATGGCCGGGGCATTGTTCGCGCTCTGGGTTACCGGAGGGACGTGGAACATCTACAGCCAGATCGGAGTGATTACTCTGGTGGGGTTGATTACCAAGCACGGAATCTTGATTGTCGAGTTCGCGAACCAGCTGCAAGAGCGCGGCGAGCAGTTATTCGACGCGATTCGTCAATCCGCCGTGCTGCGGCTGCGGCCGATCCTGATGACGACCGGCGCGATGGTGCTCGGCGCGGTGCCGCTTGCAATGTCTTCAGGCGCAGGCGCCGAAAGCCGAATTCAGATTGGCTGGGTAATCGTCGGAGGAATGACGTTCGGCACTTTGCTGACGCTGTTCGTGGTGCCGACGATGTACACGTTGATGGAGCAAGTGCTCGGCAAGTGGATGGGCACGCATCAGCACGCGCATCCAGCCGTCGCGGAGAGCGGCGCCGAGTGAGAGGTCCGGTTTGATCTCGCGGTTAGTCGTTCTCGACACTGAGACCACCGGGCTCGAAGCCAAGGACGGTCACCGCATCATCGAGATTGGTGCCATCGAAATCGTCAGCCGCCGCATTACCGAACGGCGCTTTCATCAATACGTGAATCCGGAACGCGAGTGCGACGAGGGCGCGCTCGCGGTGCACGGCATCAACCGCCAGTTTCTCGAGGACAAGCCGAAATTCTGCGACATCGTCGATGATCTGATCGCTTTCGTCGACGGCGCCGAGGTCATCATTCATAACGCGGAGTTCGACGTCGAGTTCCTCGACGCTGAGCTCGCGCGCATCGGCCGCAACCGCTTCACCGAGTACTGCATGAAAATCGTCTGCTCGCTGCGCCACGCGCGCGAACAACATCCGGGCAAGCGTAATTCGCTCGACGCGCTCTGCGAGCGCTACGCGGTGTCCAATGCGCATCGAACGCTGCACGGCGCGCTGCTCGACGCCGGCCTGTTGGCCGACGTGTTCCTGGCAATGACGCGCGGTCAGGACAGCTTGGTGATCGACGTCCTCGACGACGACGCGTTGACGGCCAACTTCGGCCCGATCGACGTCGCCCAGCTAATCGCCGTGGCCATCTCTGAACAAGAAATGGCTGCACACGAGACGCTGCTAGACGGCATCGAGCGAGAAGCAAAGCGCCGCACAGTGTGGCGCACGCAAATCACCGTGCAATAATTTGCGTCCGTGCGTATAAAGTCCGTTGCGCATAAATAAAGCGGGTGGTTAGCTCAGTGGTAGAGCACTGCCTTCACACGGCAGGGGTCACAGGTTCGAACCCTGTACCACCCACCAACAGCCCTAGAATTTGCGACACGTGGCCTTCGCGATTTCGGTCAAGTCTCTAATGGCAGTCGCGGCATCCAGCGGCGATTTGCAGAAAAGGTCGCCACCAGATAAGCGATTAGCGCTCCTGCCAACCCGCCGATTAAAGCGCTTTGCCATGCGGGTAAATAAAATCCCTCGACGGCAACGACC
>JACCZX010000352.1 GCA_013695705.1 Burkholderiaceae bacterium
AGCAGAAGATCGCGGAGCTGATCGCCCGGGAGTGGAAGGCCAAGATCGAGTATGCCTGGTGGCCGGTGCGGCGGGGCTTCTTTGCCCGCGCCCTCAACGGCCGGTATTGCGACATCGCCATCCAGGCTCCCGCCGAATTCGACATGGCGGCAGTGACCAAGCCGTACTTCCGCTCAGGCTATGTGTTCGTGACCCGGAAGGACAGCGGTCTGGAGATCAGGTCGCTGGCGGATCCCCGTCTCAAGAAGCTGAAAATCGGCATCAACATCCTCAATTCCGACGCCGAGAATACCCCTCCGGCCATGGCGCTGAGCCGCTACGGCGTCGTCGGCAACCTGACCGGTTTCCCGACCTTCTACACGGACACCATCCGGCCGGAGGACATCGTCACCGCAGTAGCCAAGAAGGACATCGACGTCGGCATCGCCTGGGGGCCCCTGGCCGGCTACTTCGCCGGGAAATCAGCGGTCCCTTTGACGCTCGAGCCCCTCCCGGAACGCGATTCGCTGACCGACTTCCCGTTCCGCTTCAACATCGGGCTGGCGGTACGGCGCCGAGACCGGGCACTGCGTGACAGCCTTCAGACGGTGCTCGATCGAAGGAAGCCGGAGATCCAGGCGATTCTCAAGGATTACAGCGTTCCGACGTTTCCAATCCCGGTGCCCGCCGACTCGGGACAAGCCGCCAGGCGCTAGCCAATCAGGTTCCAGCAATCCCCTCTCCGCACGAAAGGATCGCGCTGCGAGCATGCGTACGCCCAACTCGACACTGACCCGCCGGATCCTCCTCGGAGCCACCCTGATTCTGGGCCTGAGCGCGAGTGCCTCCACCGTGCAGGCCCAGGAGCTGCGCGATCAGTATCATCAGGCGCCCAGAGACACCGTCTCTCAGGAGGTGTACGACGGCTGGAAGCAGTACAACCTCAACTGCGCCCGGTGTCACGGAGAGGATGTCCAGGGCACCACCATCGCCCGCACCTGATCGTATCGCTCAAACCTGAGGGGCCGATCAAGACGAAGGAGCTCTTCATCCAGACCGTATGTGCCGGGCGCCCTGCCCGGGGAATGCCGGGGTGGTGTCCGCTGGGGATGGAGATCCCGACGATCGAGAAGATCTACGCCTACGTGAAAGGCCGGAGCGACGCCAAACTGGCCCCGGGGCGGCCAGCGCTCAAACCAGGAGCCTAGGTTCCGACCTGGCCTGGAAACCGAGTACATTCCGGAATGTCCTTCAGACCATCGTTGATGCTCGCGCCTCTCCTTACGGTGGCCGCCCTGGCGGCGACCGTGGCGGAGGGGGCGAGCGTCGGTGTTTACCCCACCCGCTTCGCCACTGACAGCCCGGCAGTCCGACTGACCCTGGAGCAGGTCAAGGCGCGCCTGGCGGCCGGTACCGAAGAGAAGGCCCCCGATCTCTCCAGGACCGACCTGAGTGGACTCGACCTGCACGGCGTGGACTTCAAGCGGGCTAATCTGACCGGTGCCCGCCTGATCGGCACCAAGCTCGGAGGGGCCAATCTGTTTACTTCCGATCTGACCGACGCCACCCTCACGAATGCCGACCTGAGGAAGGCCAATCTCGATGGCACCGTCCTTCGGCGAGCCAATCTCAAGGGAGCCGATCTTACCGGGGCCAGTCTCTTCGCCACCATCATCGAGGCTGCT
This sequence comes from Burkholderiaceae bacterium, assembly GCA_013695705.1. Classification (GTDB taxonomy): domain Bacteria; phylum Pseudomonadota; class Gammaproteobacteria; order Burkholderiales; family Burkholderiaceae_F; genus JACCZX01. Next base: position 1,665 of record JACCZX010000352.1, read on the forward strand.
AATCTGAGCGGGGCACAGCTGTCAGGCACCAGGATCATCGGATACCTGCGGTCCGCCAAACTGGTCGGAGCCAACCTGCGCAATGCGAACATGGGCGCTGACCCCGGCAACCAGTCGATGGGGGTCATGCGGGCGACCTTTGTCGGGGCTGATCTGAGCGGTGCCGACCTGTCGGGAGCCAATCTCTTCAAGGCAGACTTATCCTACGCCACGCTGGCCAAGGCCCGGCTGGTGAGTACCGATCTCAGAAACAGCGAGTTGATCCAGACCGATCTCTCCGGAGCGGACCTGACCGGCGCCAGGCTGGACAAGGCCGATCTCGCCGGGGCCAACTTTACCGGCGTTCTCGGGCGGCGCGAGATCAAGGGACTCGATCAGGCCCGAAACCGTGACAAGGCGATCTTCGATGCGACCAAGTAGATCAGTGACCGCACTCTTTCTTGCCGCGGCGTGCGGCAAGGAGAAGCAGACCCCTCCCGCGCAAGGCGACAGCACTATCGCTGCCATGCCAGCCGGGGAGCTGGCGTACGTGACCAACGAGGACTCACAGGAACTCACGGTCATCGATACCCGTACGGATAGTGTCGTCGCCCGCATCCCGGTGGGGACCCGCCCCCGAGGGGTGCGGATCGCACCTGACGGTAGGACCGTATTCGTGGCGCTCAGCGGGTCCCCCAAGTGCCCACCAACCATGCCGGACGAGGAGTGTGAAAAGCTGGCCAGCGACAAGAGCAAGGATGGTGTCGCCGTCGTCGACGTGGCCACGAGCAAGGTGATGCGGATTCTCCCGGGTGGATCCGATCCGGAAACCTTCGATATCAGCCAGGACGGGTCTACCCTTTTCGTCTCCAACGAGGATGCCCACACGGCGTCTATCGTGGACATCGCCAGTGGAAAGGTTCGGTCCACGGTTGCGGTAGGAAAGGAGCCGGAAGGGGTCCGGCTGCAGCCCGACGGATCAGTGGTTTGGATAACCGGCGAGACCGATCACAACCTGACGCTCATCGATACCAAAACCGGGAAGGTCGTCGAGACCATACAAGTCGGTAAACGGCCTCGCGATCTGGCGTTCTCCCCCGATGGCAGCCGAGCCTATGTGACGTCCGAGGTCGGGGGCACGGTTTGGGTTGTCGACGTACCAACGAAGAAGATCGTCAAGGGCATCCAGCTGCCGAAGGATTCGAAGCCCATGGGGGTAGTGGTGTCGCCGGACGCCAAGCGGGTCTATGTCGCGAACGGCAGGGGCGGGACCGTCTCGGTCATCGACGCAGCCACCAATGCGGTGACCAGCACAATCCCCGTGGGACA
>JACCZX010000372.1 GCA_013695705.1 Burkholderiaceae bacterium
ACCCAAGGGTGAGTGCCCCGTGTGGGACTCGCGACTGCAAACGTTGTATTGGGTCGACATCGACGGCCACTCGGTGCACCGGTTTGATCCGATCGCGCAACGCGACGAAGTATGTGACGTCGGTGAACAAATCGGCTCGTTCGCACTCCGCTTAGAGCCGGGGCAGTTATTGATCGCCACCCGTTCGGGCCTGCACTTTCTGGATTTCGCATCGGGCGCGAAGCGCTTCGTACTCGCTCCCGAACCGAACCAACCGCTGAATCGAATGAACGACGGCCGTTGCGATCCGAGCGGTCGCTTCTGGGTCGGCTCGATGCGCGATCCATCGTCTACCGAGGACCGCTGCGGAGCGCTGTACAGAGTCGAGCGCGATTTGAGTTGCATGCAAATGCTGGACGGACTCGGTACAGCAAACGGCCTGGCGTTTTCGCCGGACGCAAAGACAATGTATCTGTCCGACTCGAACACGATGGTGCGCACGATCTGGGCTTTTGACTTCGATGCCGCAAGTGGCGACATCAGACGCCGGCGTGTATTCGCAGATACGCTCGGCCAGGAAGGTCGCCCCGATGGCGCCTGCTGCGACGCAGACGGCGGCTATTGGTCGGCGCACATCGATGGCTCACAAGTCGTGCGCTACGACCCGACGGGCAGAGTCGATAAAATCGTCATGCTGCCGGTGAAATGGCCATCGATGATTGCGTTCGGTGGAGCGCGGCTTGACACGCTTTACATCACTACCATCCGCCGCGGCGGCGCTGCGAAGGAATGGCCGGAACAGCCGCTCGCGGGCAGTTTGTTTGCGTGCGTTCCGGGAGTGTGCGGTCTTTCCGAACCCGCTTTCGGCGCTTGACCGTCGCCCTTAGCGCAGACTGAATCAACATCAACAGGAGATGCCATGAAGGCGAAATTTGTAGCCAGCGTTTTGGCGCTGGCAGCGCTTACCGCGGCTTTAATCGCGCCCGCCGCGTGGGCACAAACCTATCCGAACAAGCCGATCAAACTGATCGTTCCATATCCGCCGGGCGGCGGCAACGACACGTTCGCGCGGCTGATCGGCAGCAAGCTGTCCGAGCGCCTTGGACAGCCGATCGTGGTCGAAAATCGGCCAGGCGCCGGCACGATGATCGGCACCGAAGCCGCAGCGAAGTCACCAGCCGATGGCTACACGCTGCTGCTCGGTTCGATTGCGACGCATGCAATCAGCCCGAATCTATACGGCAAGGTGCCGTATGACCCGATCAAGGACTTTGCGCCGATCACGGTTCTCGGCGTTGCGCCAACTGTCGCAGTGGTCGGCCCAACAGTTACCGCGAAAACGCTGGCCGAATTAATCGCGCAAGCGAAGTCGCAGCCGGGAAAGCTTACGTACGCGTCGGGCGGCAGTGGAACACCGCCGCACATTTCGGGCGAGGTGTTTAAGTCGATGACGGGCACCGATCTGCTGCACGTTCCATTCAAGGGCGGCGCACCGGCGCTGGTTGCGGTAATGGGCGGCCAGGTCGACGTGATGTTCGATACCGCGGCGTCAGCTAGCCCGCATATCAAGGGCGGCAAGTTGCGCGCACTCGCACTGGCAGCGCCGCAGCGCTCGAGTGATCTGCCCGAGGTGCCGACGTTCTCCGAAGCGGGACTGGCAGGTTACGAAGTCAACTCGTGGTACGCCCTGCTGGCGCCGGCCGGCACGCCGCCGGAGATCATTGCGCGGCTGCATCGCGAAACAACGGCGGCGCTGCGTGAGCCCGACATGATCGCGCGCCTGAAGACGCTCGGCGCCGATCCCGTCGGCAACACACCGGAAGAGTTCGCCACATTCATCCGCGCCGAACTGGCGAAGTACAGCAAGGTCATTCGCGAAGGCAAGATCAAAGTCGAGTAGATAGTGAGAATTCTCGTACTGCCCGGCGATGGCATCGGACCGGAAATCACCGACGCCACGCTTTGTGTTCTGCACGCCGTCAACAAAGCGCACAAGCTCGGCCTCGCGTTCGAATTTGCCGACATCGGATTTGCATCGCTCGCAGAAACCGGCACCACTTTGCCCGACGAAGTACTGGCACGCGCGCGCGAGTGCGATGGCATTCTGCTCGGGCCGATCTCGCACCTCGACTATCCGGCGCGCGACAAAGGAGGCGTCAACGTTTCGGCGGCGTTCCGAGTCAAGCTGGATTTGTACGCCAATGTGCGGCCGGCGCGAACGCGGCCCGGCATCGGGCGCACGCCTGCCGCGATGGACCTCGTGATCATGCGCGAGTGCACCGAAGGGTTTTATCCGGATCGCAACATGCACGCGGGCTCGGGCGAATTTATGCCGACACCAGACATTGCGATATCGCTGCGCAAGATCACGCGACACGCGTGCGATCGCATCGCGCGGCGTGCGTTCGAGTTGGCGCGTCGCAGGGAAAAGCAGAAACTGGTAACAGCGGTGCACAAGGCGAACAACTTCATCCTGACCGACGGATTGTTTCTCGAAGTGACGCGGGCAGTCGCGCGCGAATATCCGGAGATTGAACTTGAAGAGATCATTGTCGATGCGATGGCGGCGCGGCTGGTGCGCGACCCGGGGCGCTTCGACGTTGTGCTCGCGACCAATTTTTACGCAGATATCCTGTCCGACCTCGCGTCCGAGTTGTCCGGCTCGCTTGGGCTGGCCGGATCGATTAACGCCGGCGAAACGCGCTGCGCGGCGCAGGCACAGCACGGTTCGGCGCCTGACATCGCCGGCCGCGACATCGCCAATCCAACGTCGCTGATTCTGTCGGCGGCCATGTTGCTCGAATGGCTCGCCGAGCATCGAGGACTGCACGCAGCAGAACAAGCAGCGCGTTCCATCCACAACGCGGTCGACTCGACATTGGCAGAGCCGCAGAAACGCACGCGTGATCTTGGCGGAGCACTGGGTACTAAGGCATTTGCCGATCGAGTGATCGAGCGGCTGGCGTGAATGGCGAGCAAACGATCGGATCGTTACGAATAGATCTTGATTCTTTGCTTCCCGCCGGTACGA
>JACCZX010000374.1 GCA_013695705.1 Burkholderiaceae bacterium
CGGGCCTATTGCCCGCCGCATGGCTGGACAGCGATCTGGTGTCCAGTGCCGTGCGCGCAGTCGGACGACTCACCGGCGATGCATTATTGAACTACGGCGTGCCCGAAGGTTATCTGCCGCTGCGCAACCAACTTGCGCAGCGCCTGATGCAGGCAGACATCGGTGCAGGCCCCGAGCATATCGTCACCACCAACGGCGTCACGCACGGCATCGATCTGGTGGCGCGCCACTTCCTGGCGCCCGGCGATACGGTGTTCGTCGAGGATCCCGCGTGGTATCTGATGTTCGGCAGGTTCGCTGCGTTCGGCGCGCGTATCGTCGGCGTGCCGCGCGGGCAGGACGGACCCGATACGACGGTGCTCGCCAACCTGCTGACCCGCCATAAACCGAAGCTGTTCGTTATCGGCAGCGTGTTGCACAACCCGACCAGCACATCGATCTCGGCAGCCAATGCGCACCGGTTGCTGCAACTCGCAGAGCAACACGACTTCACCATCGTCGAAGACGACGTCTACGGTGATCTGCATCCGGGCCGCGCATTGCGGCTTGCTTCACTCGATCAGTTGAAGCGCGTGATCTACCTCGGCGGCTTTTCCAAGACGCTTGCCGCGAGCCTGCGCGTCGGCTTCGTCGCCGCTGCGCCCGAGATCGCCGCGCAACTGGCCGATCTGAAGATGCTGACTGGGCTGACCACGCCCGAGCTGACCGAGCGCGTGATCACGCGCGTGCTGGCGGAAGGACAGTACCGGCGGCACGTCGAACGGCTGCGCGGCAAGCTCGATGCGGCGCGCGACCGCACGGCGCGCGCGCTGGAAAAAATGGGTGTTCGGCTGTTCACCGAGCCTACGGCCGGAATCTTCATGTGGGCCGATTTCGGCCGTGACACGAACGCGATCGCAGTTGCTGGCGCGGAGCAGGGCATTCTGTGCGCGCCCGGCAGTCTGTTTTCGCCGACTCAGTTGCCAAGCACATGGATGCGGGTTTCGGCCGCCGCGAGTTTGAATTCGCAGGCGATGCGTTTTCTGGCGCGGGTGATGGCGTGAGCCGTGCGTAGCTAACAGCCTAGAACTTCTCCGACCACGGCCTAAGGTCGAGCTCATGCGTCCACGCACCTCGGCTTTGCCGATGAAGCTGGTAGTACGCCTCGGCAATGTCGTCGGGTGGCAGCATCGACGGCTCGGCTTGCTCGCGGAGAAGCCGGTGATCGCGGTCCGAGTCGATCTGGCCGTCGAGAATGACGTGCGCGACGTGAATCCCTTGTGGTCCAAGTTCGCGCGCCATCGATTGCGCCACGGCTCGCAGGCCGAATTTTGGAGCCGCGAGATTGATAAAGCCGGCGCTGCCGCGAAGCGAAGCTGTTGCGCCCGTGAATAGGATGGTTCCGGCGCGTTTCGACACCATCAGACGCGCTGCGGCTTGCCCGACTAGAAAACTCCCAAAGCAGCCGATGCGCCAGCACCGCTCGAAAGTCTCGGGCTCGGATTCGAGTATGCCGCCTCGTTCGTATGCACCGGCGTTGAAGACCACGATGCCGGGAACGCCGAGCTCTTTTTCCACCCGCTCGAAAAACCTTGCGACTTCGGCCGGATGCGCCACATCGCACCGCTCGAGCCGGATGTCGGCTGACCCCTCCGCGTCCGCGAGTTCCTTCAGTTTGTCTACATCTCTGGCGACCGCTGCCACCCTCATGCCCGCGCGGGAAAACCGCTTTGCGAGCGCCCAGCCGAGCCCCGCACCAACACCGGCGATCACTGCGACCTCTTGCTTCATCTCGGTCTCCTTTTGCGTCGCAACTCTTATTAGCGGAGGGCAAGAACCCCATCAAGGAGGTACGACCCGCACTGCTAAACGCCGATAGCAAGCGCGAGAAACAAGCCCGCCGCAATAAGGCTAACCACGCTGCGCACGGCGTGCAAGCGACCCCACCGTTGCAGCAGCGACCTTGTCGCCGGAGAATTCTTGTCCAGTCCCGGCGCGAGCAACTGCTGATTGGTGGCTGCAATGACCAGCAGAGTAAACGGGATGACCAGATCATCAGCAAGGCACCGATCAACCAGCACACGTTGCCGCTGGACCACCACGACGCCACTCCGGTGATCGTTGCAATGAGCGCCAAGGACACTTGCAATGGCACCGCTCTTCGATAGCTCGCAGCAAATTCAGCCGCAGCGACCTCGATGCTGCAAGACATTCGTGCGGGATGCTCGACCAGACTGATATAGATCGCAGCGCCCGCGAAAAGAAAGGAGCTCAAAACACAGATGAAGTGAAGCGCTTGTTCCATACAAGATGCGACAGTGCCTAAGAGAGTTATGCCACCTATTTAAGCGGGTAATCCGGCACGATCCTCTGGAGGTTGTTCAGCATTCGGTTGCCAATTGCCACGGCCTTGAAAAAGGTATAGCAAAAGACGCCATCCAACTCTGCGGTTCGGTACAAGTCGGCTATGCCCCGATCAAAGTCCGCTTCGCTCATGAGTCCATTGGTAACTGAGGGTTTGCGGACTCCCTCGACCATGGCGGTAAATGTTCTCTTGGTGAAACCCTCAACCAGATCGGGCTTGCTGGAGTCGACGTAAACCATTCGGGGAGAAACACGAACCTCGTCGAAGCCGGCTTCCCTGAGCAGGGGATAGAGTGCTCTCCCGATCAACGCATTGCCGCCTGCTTTCGCCTGCAACTCCACCAGGCATCGAATAGCCTTTCGCGCGAACTCGCTGTCAGGATAGAAATAGGTAGAACCGTGGTCGCCTTCTATCACCGTGATGGTCCCGCCGACTTTCAGGATGCCTTTCAGCGCTTTCAGCGCCTCTACCGGCTGAACCAAATGCTCCAGAACGAAGCACACAAAGATGTGATCGAATGACGCGGGCGCGAACGGCAGATCGAATATGTCCGCTTGTCGTAGCGTGACGTTACGCAATCCAGCCGCCTGTACTGCTTGTCTGGCTGCCGCGACGGATATTTCGGATACGTCTATAGACGTGATCAGAGCCTTCGGACTATTGCGCGCCAAGGTGATCGTTTGGGCGCCAACTCCACACCCAGCCTCCAGAACGGTGTGTCCTTCGGGGTAAGCTGTATCCGAATGCAATAGGTCGACCAAAGTGGTCGCCTGATCCTGCAGACGCAAGGCTTCTCTTGGATCGTATCCATGCACGTAAGCTTTGCTCATTGGGACTTATCTAGAGAATGCGAACGCCTGAATTCAAGCCGAGTCGCGAAGCAGTTTCGGCTTGAATGAATAGGATATTAGATGTCCGCTTTCCGGAAATGGCGATCATTTTTCAAAACATTCTCTAATTGACTATGTGGCTGCCATGGCCTCGATTTCGAGTTCCACTTTGAGTCCGGCAACTGGCAGCAAACGACGGTTAACGACGCTCGTGAGTGCCCAGGAACTTCACCCGCATCCGTACGTTGGCTTCGCCGTACTGGGGATCGGCCGGATACGTTCGGAGGGAGACCAGATCGGTGCGGATCACGTGCGTAGTCCGCGTTTGGCTTTGACCTGCTCGAGCACGCGCGTGACGTAGCGCGCCGGGATCGAGGTGTCGGCTACGATCTGAATCGACTCCTTGCTTAAAAACTTTCCCAACTGGAGATGACATGTTTGAATTGCGGAATAAAGAATTCTGGGGTCAATGGGCGCCCCTGGCGCTACGACTGGTCATCGGCTGTGGCTTTATGGTTCACGGATGGGCAAAACTGAGTGGAGGGCCGGATAAATTTGCGGGCGTGCTTAAGTGGATAGGAATTCCTCAGCCAGAAGTGATGGCTTGGGTGGTCACGCTCGTTGAGATTTTCGGCGGGCTGGCGATTCTGGTAGGCGCCTTTGTCACGCTCATGAGCATCCCGCTTGTAGTCATTCATCTCGTGGCGATGTTTGGCGTCCACTGGCAGCACGGCTTCAGCTCCGTCAATACGGTGGGGCTAACAGCGGCAGGTCCGCAGTTTGGCCCACCCGGTTTCGAGATAAATCTTCTGTACATCGCGGGTCTGCTTGCGTTAGTCCTTGGGGGCGGTGCGGGCGCTTTATCCGTTGATCGTCTACTCGCGCGCAGGAAAAATACTTCGTAGCACAGTGAAGTCTGGATCGACACCTGTAATGCATAGTGACCCGCCTAACAAGGCGCTGCAGCCAACCGGCTCGGCCGGCGGCTGAGGTTGAGCTTTGAGCCGAATGAGAGTACTCGCCATTTCCGGCAGCCTACGCGCTGCATCAATCAACTCCGCGTTGCTGCGCACTAGTGCGGCGGCGAAGAGAAACAGGCGGCAGGCATGTGCGCTATCGGATTTGCCGTTAAGAAGTTCTGATGTTGCGCTAGCGCTGCTGCAAAGAAAACCAGTTAGCCGCAACTTCAGAGGCCGCGGTCGCAACTGCAGGCGAAGAGTTGCGTGAGTTTCCTTAGGCAACTCTCGCTGCATCGCGGGCTACCCCTTTCAGCATCTTCATCATCGTTACGTACGGGCCCGGGCCGTGGCTCACACGGGCAACACCCACCTCGGCCAACTTGCCCAAAGATGGTGTGCTGCCGCCAATCATGATGTTGAGGGGAAGCGGCGACGCTTCGGCGAGTCGCGCGATCAATGCTTCGTCGACCACGCCAGGCGCGAAGAAGCCGTCGGCTCCCGCATCGGCATAAGCGCGCGCCCGTTGCAGCGCGTCTGCGAACGCGACATCGTCATGCTCTCTCCGCTTTTGGAGGAAGACGTCGGTCCGGGCGTTGATGAAGTAGGGAATGTTCGATGCATCGGCCGCCTTTCGAGCTTGTCTGATACGACGGGCCTGCTCGGCGATTTCGCGCAGTTTTCCGTTCTCAGGAAAACTGTCTTCCAGATTGCAGCCGATGGCGCCTGCTTCGATCGTCCGCTCAACGGTTCGCCGGACTGCGTCGGGGTCCTTGCCATAACCGCTCTCGAGATCGACCGACACGGGCAGATCTGTGGCCCGCACGATCCGGGCCAGATTGTCGATGGCGAGATCGAGAGGGACGTGCTCTCCGTCGGCAAAACCGTTTGCGCTTGCAACCGACCAACTCCCCGTGGCGATCGCCCGCGCGCCGGCGGCTGCCACCGCGCTTGCGCTGCCGGGATCCCAAATGTTGAACAGCACCAGCGGTCGTCCCGGAACATGAAGCGCGCGGAAACGCCCGCCCTTTTCATTCGAATTGGACATGGATAACCTCATCAATGAAAATTTCAAACCAACTCGCGCTGGCCGTTTTCGGCTACCGGTACGAACTGTTTCTCGTGGGCAAGTAACCAACGCTTGCGCTGCAGCCCGCCGCCGTAGCCCGTCAGAGAACCGTTCATGCCGATCACACGGTGGCAAGGCACGACGATAGAAATCGGGTTCTTGCCATTGGCGAGACCCACCGCGCGCGACGCGCTCGGCTGGCCGATGCGTTGCGCGAGTTTACGATAGCTGATGGTCTCGCCGTAAGAAATGTCGCACAGCGCGCGCCAGACGCGTTGCTGAAACACCGTGCCCGCGGCTGCCAATGGCAGCTCGAATGCACGCAGCTCACCTGCGAAATAAGCCCTGCAACTGCGCGCGCGGCTGCTTCAGCGCTGCATCGTCGCGCTTCCAATTCTCGCTTCGCTCTGCTGCGTACTTTTGGTCGCGCATGTAAACCGTCGCTATGCGGCCTCGGCAGCCAAGCGCGTCATGTTCATCAAGCGTGCTCAGGAACTCGGCTTTACGCTTGAGGAGGTCTGCGCCGCGCCGGATTTACGGGCGGCTGGTTGGGCAGTGCGGACGCCGGCTTCGCGACTGCGTGACCAAATCTTTAACAC
>JACCZX010000375.1 GCA_013695705.1 Burkholderiaceae bacterium
GCCAATGGGCGCGTTGCTGTGACGCTGGCATCGTTCGGATTGCGCAGCTACATCGCGGGGCACGTGCCGAGCACCGATGAAAATCTGATTTGTTGGATCGTCGATCCGGCTGCAATGGTGCCGGGAACATTGATGCCGAGCATGGGTGTGACGGCGGGCGATGCGCGTTTGATCGCAGCATACTTGCGGCAATTGCACTGATGCTGCGACCAGCCACGCCGTCGGCAGAGATCACTCTCGAAATCGCCATCGTGCTGACGATCGGCGCGGTCGCCATATTTGTCGGCGTGATGTGGCTGCTGCTGCGCGCGTTGCAGCAGCGCGAGCGGCGGCCGGTCACGGCGTGGAAATGGTTGATCGGCGGCGGCGTCGTATTCCCGGTAGTCGTTTTATCGGCGCTGCTTGCGTACTCGACTGCGCGCACCATTCAACTACTGCCCGCGCAAGACGGACTCGTGATCGAAGTTTCGGGCGTGCAATGGTGGTGGGAGGTTCGCTACCGCGACCCGGCTACCGGACGCGAGGTGCGTTCCGCCAACGAAGTGCGTGTTCCTGCCGGGCGGCCGGTCACGCTCGGGCTGACGACGGCCGACGTCATTCACAGTTTTTGGATACCAGCGCTGGGCGGCAAGATGGACATGATCCCCGGCCGCGTCAACCAGCTGCGCGTCCAAGTCACGCAGCCTGGCGTGCACCGCGGAGTGTGCGCGGAATTCTGCGGCGATCAACACGCCAAGATGGCGCTGCACGTGGTCGCGATGGTGCCGGCGGAATTCGATGCATGGCTCGCAGCTCAAGCCGTGCCAGCGTCCGCGCCGAGCTCCGCGCTGGCGCAACTTGGTCAGCGCGTGTTCGGTGAGCAGCGCTGCAGCGTGTGTCATTCGGTACGCGGCATCGCAGAAGCGTTGCAGCTGGGGCCCGACCTGACTCACGTCGCCAGCCGACTTTATCTGGGCGCCGGCGAGCTGCCGACGCGAAGCGATAATTTTCGCCACTGGGTCGCCAACGTGCAGCACATAAAACCCGGAGCACGCATGCCCGCGTACGACCATCTCGACGAGCAAGCGTTGACGGCGCTTGCTGCGTTCCTGGATGGGCTGAAGTGACGGTATCGCCAGCGCCCGGCGAATTACCGAGCTCGCTGCCTCGTCCGGCGGGCGAGCTCGAGCAACTCGAGCGCGCGTGGCGTCCGGCCGCCGGCTGGCGTTACTTCTCGCGCGTCAACAACACGCAGATCGGTTTGTTGTACGTCGCCACAGCGATGGTGTTCTTCGTGCTCGCAGGGATGCTTGCGCTGATCATGCGCACGCAACTCGCAGTCCCTGACAACACGCTCGTCAGTCCGCAGCTTTACAACCAGTTATTCACGATGCACGGCACCGTGATGATGTTCCTGTTCGCGATTCCGGTGGTCGAAGCAATCGCCGTGTACATGTTGCCCAACATGCTCGGCGCGCGCGACATGCCGTTTCCACGCCTCGGCGCGTACGCGTACTGGGCCTACGCGTTCGGCGGCACGGCGTTCTTCATCACGATTTTTTTTCGCGTCGCGCCCGACGGCGGCTGGTTCATGTATCCGCCGCTGACTAGTCAGTATTCAGCGGGGCCGGGCGCCGACTGGTATCTGCTCGGCATCGGCTTCATCGAAATTTCTGCGATCGCTGGCGCGATCGAGCTGATCATCGGTGTGTTGTTCACGCGCGCGCCCGGCATGACGCTCGGCAAGATGCCGATCTTCGCGTGGGCGATGTTGATTACCGCGCTGATGATCATCTTCGCGTTTCCCGCGGTGATCGCCGGCACCACGCTGCTCGAGCTCGAGCGTTCGCTCGACTGGCCGTTTTTCATCGCCGAGCGCGGCGGCGATCCGATTCTGTGGCAACACCTGTTCTGGTTCTTCGGGCACCCCGAGGTCTACATCATTTTTCTACCGGCGGCAGGTCTGGTAACGATGATGATTTCGACGCTCGCACGAACGCCGTTGGTGGGTTACCGAGCGATTGTGCTGGCGCTTCTGGCCACCGGATTTTTCGGCTTCGCGGTGTGGGCGCACCATATGTTCACTGCCGGACTCGGCGTTCTCGAGACCATGCTCGTCTCGGCCGCGAGCTTTGCAGTCTCGGTCCCTGCGGCGATTCAGATCTTCAGCTGGCTGGCCACGTTATGGCAGGGTCGCTTGCGCATCACCGGCGCGGCGCTATTCCTGCTTGGGTTCTTGTTCACGTTCGTGCTCGGCGGATTGACCGGGGTGATGGTCGCCGTGCTGCCGTTCGACTGGCAAGTGCACGACACTTACTTTGTCGTCGCGCATCTTCATTACGTGTTGATCGGCGGCATGGTCTTTCCGGTGTTCGCCGCGCTGTATCACTGGAGCCCGCTGGTCAACGGGCACGTGTTGTCGGAGCGGCTGGCGCGCTGGGTCTTCGGTTTAATGTTCGTCGGTTTCAACGTTGCATTTTTTCCGATGCATATTTCGGGCGTGCTCGGGATGCCGCGTCGCGTCTACACATACTCCGCCGGCCTCGGCCTCGACGGACTGAACATGGCGTCGACCATCGGCGCATTCATGCTGGCCGCTGGCGTCGCGCTCTTCGTGTTCGATGCGCTGCGCACCTGGTTTCGCGCCGAGACAGAGAACTCGAACCCGTGGCAAGCATCCACCCTTGAGTGGGCCGGCAACGAGGAATATGGTGTCCGCAGCAT
>JACCZX010000389.1 GCA_013695705.1 Burkholderiaceae bacterium
AGCACTTCTCACGGCATCGCACTTGGGGTAGAGCCGTGGCCCTCTGAATGGTCCGGCAGTAAGAGCCCTCGCTACCCGTGCACGTCGGAGCAAGCACACCTAAAGTATTTGCGGCTTCGTATCAAAAGAATCGGTTTCGCTGCCAGCAGCGGGGCGGCTGCGGTCTGGTTGCTCGCAATGGTCTGGGTCTGGCCGATTCCCACGTAGCGCGGTGAAACAATGATGTCGAACGATTTACTTTTGCAGTTGATCACCGGTGTTTACGCGGCCTGTAATGCGGCGCGCCTGGTGTCCTATGTGCCTCAGATCATCGCGGTCGCGCGCGAAAAATCAGGCGCGCATGCCATCTCACTGCTGTCGTGGTCATTTTGGTTGTTGAGTCACGCGGCCACTGCTGTTTACTGCGCGAGCGTCGTGAAAGATCCGCTACTCGCGGCCATGATGTGGGGCAACACGGTAGGGTGCCTTGGCGTCGTTACTCTAACGGCGATAAAACGGCGCCGCTATGGCTGGACACAAAAAAGCGATCGCAATGCGCGCGTTAACGAGCTCGCGCCAACGTTGCGATAGTGGCGTTGCGCATGTCGCGCGGCCGGCCGAGAACCTTGATCGTGGCGCGACGAACTGAAGCTGAACTGGCGTACCAGGAAGGATGAATGGGTGCGGCCTTCGCCGCTTGCTGCATCTCGTCAAGTGCGGCAGCGTCGTGCAGTAGCAACAAGCGCTCGGCGCCACTTAGGGCGCCGGGCCCCGATTGCAATGCACGTTCGACCCGCTCTCTACGCGCGGTCGCGGCGAGCGCCGATCGATGACTGCGTGCTGCACTTCGCGCGACTGCATAAACTTCTGGGTCGATCACCGCGTCGGCGAAGCGAGGCAACGGCCTCGCGCTGCGTGCGTATTGCGCGGTAGCGACCACCTCGGCAGGAGGCCGCGTTTCATCGGGTGTCACGAACAGTCGCGCTTTGCGCGCCAGCACGCCGAGCGCCGGGTAGCTGGTCAAGACCGAAATCGGTATCGCCAGAATCAACCCAGCGGCCACCGGAATTAACCACGGCAACGCATCCGGTGCCTCACGTGCAACCAGCACGACCCAGGCTAAGCCGAGCGCCGTCTGCAAGCCATGGCGCCGCATCGCTTGGCTGATCGGCGTCGACTTAACCGCACGCGCCGGAGACTTCCACTGAATGGCCCAACCCAGCAACGCGGCGAATACGAATTGCGTATGAAACAGCATGCGTACGGGCGCGAGCAGCGCACTCATCAGCGTCTCGCACAGCACGCCTAGCACCAAGCGAACACGCCCGCCGTACGACGCCGCCTCGCGCGCGCAAGCAAGCAACGTCGCCAGAACCTTGGGCAAGAACAGCACCACCGCGACCGCCGCGCAAAGCGCCACTGCGTGCTCGGGCCGCCACGACGGCCAAAGAGGAAAAAGCTGATGCGGCATCACGAAATATTGCGGCTCGGCGTTGGCGTGTGCGATCAGCAGCCAGGTCGACAGCGCCAGAAAGCCAAGCCATAGCGGCGCTGATAAATACGCCAGCGCGCCGGTTAAAAACACCCATCGATGAACCGGGTGCATGCCGCGCGCAAACATCAGCCGCGCGTTCATCAGATTGCCGTGGCACCAGCGGCGGTCGCGCTTGACCTCTTCCAATAAATTGGGCGGCGACTCTTCGTAGCTGCCGTCGAGGTCGTACGCGATCCAGACGCCGTAACCCGCGCGTCGCATCAACGCGGCCTCGACAAAATCGTGCGACAGAATCTCGCCAGCCAGCGATCCTCGGCCGGGCAGCGGCGCCAGCACGCAGTGCTTAATGAATGGCTCGAGCCGGATGATCGCGTTGTGGCCCCAATAATGCGATTCGCCGAGTTGCCAGTAATGCAAACCCGCGGTGAACATCGGGCCGTAAAGGTGATTTGAAAATTGCTGCATGCGAGCGTGCAGCGTGTCGCGCCCAACCGCTCGCGGCGCTGTTTGAATAATGCCGGCGTCTGGCCGCGCTTCCATCAGGCGCACCAGCGTCGTCAGGCACTGGCCGCTCATCACGCTGTCGGCATCGAGCACGACCATGTACTGATACTTGGCGCCCCAGCGGCGGCAAAAGTCGTCGATGTTGCCGCTCTTGCGCTTAACCCGACGCGTGCGATGCCGGTAGAACAGGCGCGACTCGGCGCCGAGCTCATCGCGCAACGCGTTCCACGCATCGAGCTCAGCGACGCACAGGTCGGGATTGCCCGTGTCTGAAAGCACGAAAAAATCAAACTGCTCGAGCGCCAATGAGTGCGCGACCGACTCATACGTGGCGCGCAGACCTGCGAACACACGCTGCGTGTCTTCATTACAGATGGGCATCACGATGGCAGTGCGCGCATTCGCGGGCGGCGCCTTGCGAGCAACTACGGAACGAGAGATCAAATGCCGATCGCCACCGATCGCCAGCACAAAAAATCCCATCACGGCAGTCCAAAACCCAGCCGCGAGCCAGCACGTCAGCAACGCAAAAACCAGCAACAACGCACCCTCGCCCCAGCCAATCGCCGTGTCGAGCGTTTCGTTGGCGGTGACAACGTCAGGCAGCAGCCCCTGCAGCACGTACGTTGCGTACAGCGCCGGGCCAAGCGACAGCGCAAGCAGCACAAAGCGGCGCCGACGTCCGGCCCCGCGCGCCGGCCCATCGACGTCGCGCAGCTTCGGCTCTAGACCGAACAATCGACGAAACATCCATGACATCGGGCCCACGCGACCCCAGCGTTGCGGCGCCATCGGCGTGCGCACGATCGGCGGCACCGCGGGCGCCAACACGCCGGCAGCCGCTGAGCGCACAAAAGCACCCGCTACTGCGTCAGGGGAACGATGTAATTCCATGTCTCGCCCAATATTTCCTTGCCGTTGCGCAACGACGCGCGCACTTCAACGGGCTTTTCTTTATCCTGGGTACGCATTTGAACCACCATGCGCCAACCGCCGGTCGCTTCGTTGCGGTGAACGACGAGATCGGTACTTTGACCGTTGGCGACTGCAACGTCAGCTTGCAACGGGGCGTTGACCGGCAGCTTGCGCAACGCCGGCCCGTCGAAGTCGACCGTCAGCTTGACACTGTCGTTGGGTATCGAATTGACGAAGCCGAAGCCGCGCCGCGTTTGTACCACCCAACCTCCCGGGGGCCGCCGATCCGTGTTTTTCAGCCATGACATGCGATACGAGATATCAAGCGGCGTGCCAAGCGGCGGCACCGTATTGGGTACCCAATAGGCGACAATGTTGTCGTTGGCTTCATTGGGTGTCGGAATCTGCACCAGCTCCACGCGACCCGCGCCCCACTTTGATGCGGGTTCGACCCATACGCTGGGCCGCAGTTCGTAGCGCGCTTCGAGGTCTTCGTAACTACTAAAACTGCGATCACGCTGCATCAGACCGAAGCCGCGCGGATCGGTCTGTGCGAACGACGTCACCAGCAAGCGCCGCGGATTCACCAGCGGCCGCCAGATCCACTCGCCGTTGGCGGCATGGATGGCAAGCCCGTCAGAGTCGTGTACTTCAGGGCGAAAATCTTCGGCAGGAGCGCGCTGGTTCTCGCCGAAAAAAAACATCGAGGTGAGTGGCGCCAATGCCAGCTTCGCCACCGGCTCACGCAGGTACACGCGCGCCTGCACATCGGTTCCGGTCTCTTCACCCGGACGAATCACGAACCGATACGCGCCGGTCACGCGCCGGGAATCGAGCAGTGCGTAGATAACGAGTTGCCGCGCGCCGGCCGCCGGCCGCTCGATCCAAAATTGATCGAAGCGCGGAAACTCTTCACCTTGGCGCTCTCCGGTATCGATTGCGAGGCCACGGGCCGACGCTCCGTATCGTTGCCCCTGCCCCAGGGCGCGGAAATAACTTGCCCCCAGGAACGACACCACCTCATCCTTGTACCCTTGCGAATTCAATGGAAAGTGCACGCGGAATCCGGCAAAGCCAAGCTTGCCTACCTGCGCCCGATCCAGCTTGGTGCGGCCATAAGTGAAAGCGGCCGGGTCGAAGACGATTTCGCGCACCTCATTAGCGGCGACTTCGTAAACCCTCACCGGCTGATCGAAGATGCCGCCGAGATGGAAAAATTGAACTTCGAAGGGCAGTTTCTGCGCGCGCCACAGCGATTGGGCCGGATCAAAGCGAATATCGCGTTGCTGGTCGTAACCCAGGTCTTTCAGCGACTTGGGCAACACAAACGCCGGTTTGGCATAGGGACGATTCGCGAGTTCGCGAGCGCGCCGGTCAACGTCGGCAAAGCCGAACGCGTGCGCAACCGAAGCCGTCGCAGCCAGTATTAACGCAACTGCGCCGAGCCAAATCTGCTTTCTCATTGAAGTAATTGCGCGCCGGACAGCGCGATCAGGTTGCAAAGCAAGGTGGATGCCCGTCGGCGAGGAGACTTCTAGGTCAAGGCGCGTCAGTTGCCCTGAATCGCCAGCCCCTTTGGAGTTCGATCAATGCGCATGGTTCGATGGTCAAACGGCGAGGAAGTGCCCGCCCTTGGGTTGGGGACCTGGCGCATGGGAGAAACGCCACGCACGCGCGCCGCAGAGGTCGCCGCCGTCAGAACGGCGCTAAAAATCGGTTATCGACTGATCGATACCGCTGAAATGTACGGCGATGGGAACGCCGAGGAAATCGTCGGTACCGCCGTGCGCACAGCAACCGACGCCGGCGAAGTGCAGCGCGAAGAGTTGACCATCGTGTCCAAGGTGCTCCCGAGCAACGCCAGCCGTGACGGCGTTTTTAGCGCGTGCGAGCGCAGCCTGCGGCGCCTTCAGATCGAAACCATTGATGTTTATCTATTGCATTGGCGGGGCTCCACACCTTTGAAAGAGACGGTGGCGGCTTTTGAACAGCTGCGTGACGATGGCCGCATCCGTAACTGGGGCGTCAGCAACTTCGACACTGCCGACATGCGAGACCTCTGGTCCGTCGCAGCCGGCCCGAAGTGCATAACGAATCAGGTGTACTACTCCGCTGGCGAGCGCAACGTCGAGTTCGATCTTTTTCCGTGGCAGCGCGACAACCGTGTGGTGACGATGGCGTATTCGCCAATCGACCAGGGAGCCCTGGCGCGCAATGCAACGTTTGCCAGCATCGGGCGCCGTCACGGCGCCGGCGCATCGGCGACCGCATTGGCGTGGGTTCTGCGGCATCCCAACGTGATTGCAATTCCGAAAGCGGCCAGCGAACCGCATCTGCGTGAAAACTATCGCGCTGCGCAGCTCAAGTTGAGTGCCGAGGATCTCGCGCAAGTCGACGCAGCTTTTCCACCGCCCGCGCGCAAGCGACGGCTCGCAATGACCTGACTATTCGAGCGTAAGACCGCGCTGTTTGATCAATGCGTGCCAGCGCGCAGTTTCGCTTTTCGTATACGCGGACATTTGTTCAGAGTTGCCGGGAATCGGCTCAAGCCCGAAGTCCTGCAGCTTGCGACTCACTTCCGGCGTAGCGAGGGCGCGGCTCAGTTCAGCGGTCAATCGTGCCGACACTTCACGCGGCGTCGCTGCCGGCACCACCATTCCTTGCCACGCATAGACCTCGGTATCGCGGATGCCCTGTTCCTCCAGCGTCGGAACATTCGGTAACGATGCCAGCCGCTGCCGGCTCAGCACACCGAGCGCCACCAATTTGCCCGAACGAATGTGCTGCAGGCCGACCGCGGTGTCGATCACCATTACTGGCAACTGATTGCCCAGAACATCCTGCACCGCCGGCGCGGCGCCGCGATATGGGATATGGACGATGTAGGCGCCGGTGCGATCCTTGATGAGCTCCATCGCCAGATGATGCGGACTGCCGGCCCCGACCGAGGCGTAGGAAAGCTTGCCCGGCTGCATCTTGGCCGCATCAACCAGATCCTTCATGGTTTTGAAACCGGTCGACGGATTGGCGACAACGATCAGCGGAAAACGCGCCATCAAGCCTATTGGCGTGAAATCCTTCACGGGATCGTACGGCACCTTCTTGTACAGCGCTGTGTTGAACACGAACGTGCCGTTGTCGCCACTGAGCAGCGTGTAGCCGTCGGCGGTAGAACGCGCCGCCGCTTCGGCGCCGATCATCGTGGCCGCACCAGGGCGATTCTCGACAATCATCGGCTGACCCAACTGTTTTTCCATCTGCGCTGCTACCGTTCGAGCCAGGAAGTCCGAACCGCCACCGGCGGGATAAGGAACGATCCAGCGCACGGGTTTGGCCGGATAGGCCTGCGCAAAGATCGCGCTCCACGGTGCCAGAAGCGCGGCCGCTGCGGTGCCAATCAACACCTGGCGGCGAGTGGGATGGGGTGAAAGATGCGTCATCGGTAGTCTCCGGCGGATCGGACACAAATATACTTCCGTTACTGTCGACATCTGACATGTATCCGTTCCGGTGCGCCACGATGTTTTTAATCGATCGCTGCGGCAA
>JACCZX010000420.1 GCA_013695705.1 Burkholderiaceae bacterium
CGACAGTCTTTCCCGCCTTGTCGACGGCTCGGTACAGGTAGACCATTCGCCGCGCACCTTGACGTAGGTCTCATCCATCCGCCAGGAGCCGCCCACTAGGCGGGCATACCGCTTCCATCTCTTCTCGAATTCCGGCGTGTAATGCTGCACCCAGCGCAGAATCGTCGTGTGCGCCAGCCCTATGCCGCGCTCGCTCATCATGCTGACCAAATCCCGGTAGCTCAGCTTGAAACTCAGATACCAGCGAATGCATAACACCACAATCTCCGCATCGAAATGGCGACCGGCGAACAATTCTTCAACTGGAACAAACCGAGATACTTTCCCATCGTCGCCCACCTCCCTCCGTGCCAACATCACTGAGACAGATTCTTTAGGCGAAATTACACCCTATCGGATGGCTGGAAAAATCGATAACAATGTTGAGCACAGTGTCTCAGAAACTAGAATCACCGATGGATGCGTTAGCGGGCCTGGCGCGCAGGGAAGCCGAGCGTAGCGAGGCCCACCGGAGCGCCGGGCCCGCCAACGCGGCGCCCCCCAACCCGGAAGTCCGAGCCAAAGCCCAGCGCCGCAAATACAACGCCGCTTACAAGCTCTCCCTCGTGGAACGAGCCGACTCGGCAAAAGACGAAGGCGGGGTCGGCGCCCTTCTCCGCCAGGAAGGGATCTATTCTTCTCAGTTGACCGAGTGGCGCCGCCAACGCGACGCCGGCGCTCTCAACGCTCTTGGCCAGAAGCGCGGCCGCAAGCCAATCCGCGACTCGCGCGATGAGGAGATCGCCAAGTTACGCGCCCAGGGGGGCCGGCTCGAACAAAAACTGGAGCAAGCCTCCCTCATCATTGATGTTCAAAAAAAAGTTGCCACGCTGCTGGGCATCTCGTTGCCGGAGACGAAAGGCAGCGGCGAATGATCGCGGTTGTTAATCTCGTGCCGCGCTCCAGTTGCCTGGCCGCCTGCGCCGCCCTGTCGGTGTCCCGCGCGTCGTTCTATCGCTGGCGCAGGCCCACGGTGAACCCGCCAGTTACCCGGCCTAAACCCCCGCGTGCCCTGGGAACGGTCGAAGGCCAAGCCGTTCTTGCCGCGCTGCATTCCACGCGCTTCGCCGATCAGGCGCCGCCCCAAGTCTATGCCAAGCTCTTGGACGAAGGCACCTATCTATGCTCGCCGCGGACGATGTACCGTTTGCTCGATCAGGCGGGCGAAATCAAGGAACGGCGGAATCAGCTCCGCCACCCTGCTTACAAAAGGCCGGAGTTACTCGCCACGGCGCCCAAGCAGCTTTGGAGCTGGGATATTACTAAGTTGCGCGGTCCGGAAAAGTGGACTTACTTCTATCTCTATGTGCTCCTGGATGTCTTCAGCCGCTACACCGTGGCGTGGATGATCGCTCCGCGGGAAAGCGGTAATCTGGCGCGTAAGATGATCGCGCAAGCGGTCCATCAGCAGAAGGTACCGCGTGGTCAACTTACTATCCACGCCGACAACGGCGCTCCGATGACCGCTAAGTTGTTGGCATTCAAGATGGCGGATCTCGGTGTCACCAAATCGCATAGCCGGCCGCATGTCTCCAACGACAACCCCTATTCGGAAAGTCAGTTCAAGACGTTGAAGTACCGGCCTGAGTTTCCCGACCGCTTCGGATGTATCGAGGATGCCCGGCTATTCTGCCAGTCGTTTTTTGAGTGGTACAACGCCGCGCACCAGCACTCGGGCATTGCGTGGTTGACGCCTCAGCAAGTTCATTACGGCGAGGCGCCCGCGCTGATCGAGCAGCGCCAGAGGACTCTGGATGTTGCTTTTGCGAACAACCCGGAACGCTTCGTCCGCCGCGCTCCGCGTCCGCAACCGCTTCCCACCGCCGTCTGGATCAATCCCCCGCAGGAGGCGAGCCAGCAACCGGAAGAAGCTCTTTAATTTAATCGCTTCACTGTCTCATTGGCGTTGACAACTTCCGTGGACCCTTAACAAATGGTCGATCAGGATTGTCTCGATCATGCTTCCTGCGAGAACATGTGACGATTTCCATAAGCTGTTTTCTATCGATAGGTTGAGGGCGGATTCAACCGGTCGTCGCAACACCTTCATTTCGAGG
>JACCZX010000473.1 GCA_013695705.1 Burkholderiaceae bacterium
TCCTGCATCGCCAATAATTTTTGCTGTAATTCGTCCGTCGTTCGTTGCTGTGCTGCCAAATTCTCGCTCAAATCCTTGCTCGTTCCAAAATAGCAGCCCGCCACCAGCATCAATAGAATCAGCGGCGCGACTGAATGTTTCAATAGGCGAATCGTCCACTCGACTCTTCTCTCGGCTTTCCGTTCCTTTGAAATTGCTGATTCCTTCGCTTCCTGAATTTGTCGCGGAATCGAATCTATCTGCTCCTTCGTCTGCACCGATTGATTTCGTAGAAGTCGAAGTTCGATTGCCTGTTGCGCGTTGATCTCCATCTGAAATTCGAGAGCCGGCAGATCCTTCACCTTCAAATCCTCCGTTGCTTGCAATTTGAAGTTTTCTAAATGGACTCGAAAGAGTTCCAGTTCTCTCGTCGCTGTCTTCAATTCCATTTTCGCCGAATTCGTCCCCTGTTCGACTTGTTGCTGCGCCGAGTTCAGTTTTGCGATCCCCGTTCTCAAATTTTTCGTTTCGTTTTTCGCGGCGGTCAATTCCGCGTTCGCTGTCTTCGTCAACTCCCGTATTTTCTGCTCCGTTGAGTTCAACTCCGCTGAAGTCTGCTCCGTCGTTTCCTGTAATTTCCTGTCCGCCGCGAGTTGCCTGGTCGTTTGTTCGATTGTCCCGAAGCGGGGCAGATTTTGCTCCGACAATTTTAATTTCCGAAATACCCGCGCCGGATTCGAGGCGAGGCGCTGCTTCCATCTGAGAAGTCTTCGGCTGAAAATCCGGCTTTGCTTTGACGGCATTTTCGTTTTCGATTGATTCAATTGGTTTGAAAGGTATTTGATCTGGCTCTCCGCCGCTTTCGCTCTTTTCAACGCCTTCTCCAATGATTCGCCGCTCATCTGACTTTCCGCTTCCAGCACTTCCGCCTCGATCCGGTAATTCTCGTTCTCGCCTTCCAGCCAGTGAATTCTGTTCTGCGCCTGTTTGAGTTTCACTAGCAGAATCGCTGCTTTCTCGATGGTGTTCTGCTCCGTAGTCGGTGATATTTGGTTCTGACTCACCAGTTCCGATTGATCCGACGAAGGCGGTGTGACCGATGGCGGCGGCATCGTCGGTGATTGGAATAATGATGCTTGATTGGAAGGTATCGTCTCTGCTGCCGAATCTTCCGTCACGGAATGATCGGTCATTGCGTTCACCGCTGTTGGTGTGGTCGGCGGTAATTTCGATTTCTCCGTTGCGGCTTCCGCTCGTTCGAGTTCGGCTTTGTAGAATTCCAGGTTTGTCATAAATTTTCTCAAGTGACTTCTCGCTCTCTTGATTGACTGCTAATTTAATTTCGCTTGTTTCCCGATGATTAGTCTCGATTTTTTCCGGCAGTGTAATAGGGTTTGGCAGTTCAGGGTTTGACAACACTTCCGCCGCTGATTTTTCCTCACTGGCGAAATCTTTTCGATTAGTTCGATGCACCGGCGGCAATTCAGAGGTAGAATCTTTAACTACGTTGTCACTTTCCAATGCCGGAATGTTCAGTCGTGCCGTCATTGCTGGATCGGTTTCAATTACCTGATCTTGAATGACGGGCTTTTGAACAGCGGACTCCGAGAGTGAATCCTCAGCTGAATTTTTAGTGTTCGCAAGGGAAGTTCTCCTGGGTTGATCCGTCTGCCGTTCCCCCTGAGTTTTTATATCTTCAAGATTCCCGAAAGATGCCGATTCATCGGATTTTATTACTCTTTCGGAGATAAGAGAGGCAGAATTCGCTTTCTCGGTATTCGGATTTTCCGGCTCCGCCTGAAGTTTTGTTTTGCGCCGGTCAATCTCGAATTCTCGGAGTTCGCCGTTTTTCTCCCGCTTAATGAATTCTGCCTTGACATCATCAATCCTGAGTTCCGCCGGCGAGTAATTGAGTGCTTCGGTCAGTAAACTTTGCCGGGTAATCCATTTGCGCTTGGAAACTTCAATATCTTTTTGTTGTTTTGCCTGGGCGATCACAAAATCAACGGCGGCAACGGCTTTTATAGCGGATTTCTCCGCCGTGTCCGGTGAATCAAGAATTTGCCTTTGGGACGAAAACGTCTGCTTCTCCGACTTGATTATTTCAGTCCGATGCCGCGCATTCTCCGCTGCCTTTGCCGCCTGACCGCCGAATTCCACGTCCAGCGCATCCCATCGCCGGCGCATTTCAACCGGGTCGAAGTTTTTGCTCCGTCGGTAATTGCTCGCCACTATTTTCGTTGACTTGATGCCCAGTTCTTCGGCGGTGCGCTTAATTTCCGTTTGCCTGGGGCTGCTCGCTTCGATATATGCGCGGCTGATCGAGGCGACCTCCGGCGCATCCGTTCTTTCATCAATTCGCATTTCATAGCCGATTCCGGTCATTTCTTTGAGCAGTTCGCTGCGGTAAACGGCGGTGGCGAGTTTCTGACAGCGATAAACTTCCCGCGTCTCCAACGCGCGATACTGTTCGTCGGCGGTGCGGACGAAATTGAACTTGAAGAAATGCGTATGCAAATCGGGCGCGGCAAAGTTGCTTTTGAAATCGGGACGCGCTTCAAAGTGGAGAAAGGCGGCGTAAGCGGCTTTGCCGGTTCGTTCGGGCGGTTTGACGTTGCCCATTTTTGCCGTCGTGAATTCTTCAATCGTCTCTATCGCTTTAATCGCCGACCGCCAGTGCGCGGTGATCACCCGCTCGTCATATGGTGCGACTAAGGATACCGATTTCGGCGCATTCAAAGTCTGATCGAGTCCGGCGCGGTGTGATTTCGTCTGATGCGTTTTCCCATTTTCATTGGTTACGGTTCGCGGTTTGACGTGGCGAATAAATCGTTCGCCGGTTTGCG
This sequence comes from Burkholderiaceae bacterium, assembly GCA_013695705.1. Classification (GTDB taxonomy): domain Bacteria; phylum Pseudomonadota; class Gammaproteobacteria; order Burkholderiales; family Burkholderiaceae_F; genus JACCZX01. The sequence continues at coordinate 2,826 of JACCZX010000473.1, forward strand.
GATGAATTCCGCGCGACAAAGCGGCGAAATTCTTTTCCGACACTTCTTCCGTTAATCCCAATTCCTCGCTTAATTTGCCGACCCACCGGGTTCGCGTTTGCGCGAAGTCAGGTTGATCTCTGGCAGGGTTTGATTGTTCGACGGTTGAATTTTCGACTTGTGAGTTTTCGACTTGTGAGTTTTCAACGCCCGGATTTTCAATGCTGAGGTTTTCGAGGCTTAAATCCTTGACCGCTGAAACTTCGGCGGATAAGTTTTTAGCGATTAAATTTTTCGCCGGTGTTTCTTCACTTCCCGATTTTCCGATTGGCTGAGGTTCGGCAATTGTATTTTCATCTTTGAGAGTCTTTAAATTTTCGCCGTCCGAATCTTCGGTTTCCGAATTGTTGAGAACGGGCGACATTGCCTCCGCATCGGCAGGTGCGTCAATCGAAGTTTTTTCGTCGGCTTCAATATTTTTATCCGCTTCGTTATTTTTATCCGCGCTCATCCGGCGGAGCGTTTCCTGTTTAATAAAATCCGCTTTGAAATATGCCTCCGCGCCGCTCGCAGAAACGGGTGTTCCGACAGTCATCATAAAAATTTACTTGGCGGGTTTTGCCCTTTTTGTTTTCATTGCCGCCAACAATCGTTAACTCTCTGAGCTGGTTGATGTTGACGATTGTTGACGGCAGTCGCGGCACTCCGATTCGGTCATTACGGCTGAATTACCTGACGGATTTTTTTTGATTGAGCCGGCTTCAAAAACTCTTCCCGGCATCCGTCCGTTCGGTCGCCCTGCGAATCGGCAGCATCACCGGCACCTGATTTTTTATTGCCGACTCACCGAATTCAATTGTTTGACC
>JACCZX010000284.1 GCA_013695705.1 Burkholderiaceae bacterium
GTCCTTGACAACGGCGGACCACAGCCGGCTCAGGTACTGCTTGGGCCTGGTGCGCCACCCGCGCGTGTGGCAATCGCGCGCGAATGGATACAACCGCGATGGCGGCTGGAACTCACCAGCGAAGATGGTTCGGTGCGGATCGACTTTGACGAGTCGGGCCGGGCGGTCATGGGTACCGATTCGCTGGCGGCGAAATGATGCGCACGGTTAAGAAAAAACGGGGCTTCACCTTGCTCGAAGTTTTGGTGGCGCTGGTCATCATTGGCGTCGCACTGGCGGCTGCAATGCGCGGCGCGATGTCGCTGACCTCCACCGCGGATTACACGCGGCAGAAGCTGCTGGCGGTGCTGACCGCTGAAAATCGCTTGCTCGAACTTCGCCTGGGGCGCGATCGTCTCGAACCCGGCGAGGCATTGATCGCATGCGAGCAGGGCGGCGTCGCTTTCCTTTGTTCGCAGGCCGTCAAGCCGACGCCGAATCCGTTTTTCCGCAGGGTCGAAGTGCGAGTGTTCCGACAGGACGACGCCGGCAACCGCAGCCAGCTCGCGGAGCTGATGACGGTGATGCCGACCAATCAGTAAACATGAGCAAAAGCCACACTCCCGTCATCGTCCGCGGCACCTGCGTAAAGCTTGCTGGGGCAGGCTTTACGTTGCTCGAACTACTGGTCGCGATCACCGTGCTGTCGATCGTGTCGATGATCGCGTGGCGCGGGCTCGATTCCCTGGTGGCGACGCGCGAGCGGCTCGAGCCCGAGGTCGATGAGGTGCGCTCACTGCTGACGACCTTCGGTCAGATGGAGCGCGATCTGACACAGGTGACGAATCCGGCGTTTCTCGGGCTTACCACTTCGCCCCTGAACGTTCGAGTGGTGGACGGCGGACAACTGATCGAGCTGGCGCGCGTTGCGAGCCCGGTAGTCGATCGTGCGACCGAAGTGCAGACCGTGTTCTATCGGGTCGTCGACGGCACCTTGATGCGCCAGGCGACGCCGCCGCTGCCTGCGTTCGACCGCGCGAATGCCGAAAATTTCGAAACTGCCCGCCTGTTGCGCAACGTGCAGTCGATGAGCGTGCGCGTGTGGCAGGTGCCAACTGGATGGGTTTCGCCTTTTGAATCAGACGCAAACCAGGAAACGCAGCAGACGCAGGCGCCACCAACCGTGCCCGGCGCGCCCGCTGCCCCACAGCCCGCGCGCACAGCGCCGCCCGGTGTCGAAGTGACGCTGCTGCGAACCGATGGAAAGATATTCCGTCGCGTGTTTTTGGTGGGCGCATGAAGCGGCGCTCTGCTAGACGTGCGCACGGCGGAGCCGCCGTGCTGATGGCCCTGTTCGTCGCTGCTTTGGCAACGCTGATCATTACCGGGCTGTTTCATCGCCAGTTCGTACTACTTCGAACGATCGAGAATCAGCAGCTCACCTCACAAAGCCGTTTGCTGCTGCGCGGTGCCCTCGACTGGGGTCGCGCGATATTGCGCGAGGACGCGAATCGCTCGCAGTACGACGCCTTGAGCGAACCTTGGGCGCAGCCGCTGGCCGAAACGCGCCTCGACCAGCTCGGCGAAACTGCATCGCTTGCCGCACTCGCGACGATCGCCGGTTCGATGGAAGATGCACAAGGACGCTTCAATCTGCGCAACGTTGTCGAAAATGGGCAAGTGGTTGAGCGCGAGTTGCAAGCATTGCGCAGGTTGGTAACGCTGCTGCAGCTACCCGAGCAGACGGCGGATCTGATAGCGCTGCGCATGCAACAGGCGCTGCCGCCCGCGCTGGTGTCCGATCAAAGCGGCAGCTTCTCCGCCGCTGACCTACGAGAGCGCGACAAACCACGTCCGTTGCCTCTGATGTTGCCTCAGGACATCGCCGGCATCGCGGGCATCGATCCGGCCGCGGTGCAACGGCTGGCTCCGTACATCGTCGTGCTCGATGAACGTACTCCACTCAACGCCAATACCGCGGCGCCCGAAGTGATCGCTGCACGTGTCCCCGAGCTGACACTGGCCGAGGCGCGCACGCTGGTGGCCGAGCGTGATCGACTTTCATATTTCAATAACACCGGCGAGGTCCGAACGCGCCTGGGCAACAAGGGTGCGCTGGTAACCGACTCCGAAATTTCGACCGCGTCGCGATTTTTCTTCATTCGCGGCGAAGTGAAATTGGATCGCGCCGTCACGCGGATGGAGGCGCTGGTCAAACGCGCAATTCCCGGCCAGGGGCAGCAAGCCGTCGCCGTACTGTGGACTCGAGAAATTTAAGATGAGAGATCGCTCGCATCAGCGTTTGCTTGTTTTTCTGCCGCCGCGCCTCGACGTCGGCGGACGTTCGCAATTCGCCTCCGGCACAGTGGTGCCGTACGTGGCGCTGTCGGGCCGCGAATCAACGCGCGGTGAAGCTCCGGTGGCGCTGTTGCCGAAGGCGGGCGCGGTCGACCTCGTGTTTGATTCGAGCGACGTGTTCATCACCGCGATTGAAGCGCCAAAGCTGTCGGAGGGCCGGTTGCGAATGGCGCTCCCGAACATTCTGGAAGATCGCTTGCTCGCCGAAGCAACTGATTGCCATTTCGCGTTCAATGTTCCACGCGGTGGCAGCGGTACCACGACGATAGCGGCGCAGCCAAAGATGCCGGTGGCGGTCATCGATCGCGGCATTCTGACGCGTGCGCTCGACGTCATCACCGCAGCCGGTTTCAAGGTGCGCGCCGCCTATAGCGAGATCTACACGGTGCCGGCGCCCGCCGCCGGCGTGTTGTCAGTGCGGGTCGATCGCGGGCGAGGTATTGCGCGCTCGGCGACGCACGATGGATTTGCATTCGACCTCGCCGACGATGCAGTTCCGCCAGCTCTGGCGTTAGCGGTGCGGCAGTTGGGCGTCAAGCGCATTCAGGTATTCGGACGCGACGGTCCTCGCATGAACGCGCTCGCCAAGCCGCTCAACGTACAGATCGATGTCAGCGCGCAGGAAGCCGATCCGGCGAGCACCGAAACAGGAGTCAGCCTGCTGCAGGGAACATTCGCGCAGGGCGGCATGATCGGCGGCTTCGTAGGAAGCTCGAAGCTCTCGTTGTCGAGCCGAGCGGTACGCGTGCCGTTGCTCTGGATCGCCGCCGGCGCGCTGGTCGCCATTGTCGGCATGAACGCCTACAACCTCAAATTGGAGAGCGAAGAGAAATTCATCCGCAGTCAAATGGAGACCAACTTTCGCTCGACGTTTCCGGAGGTCACCACCGTGGCCGACACGATGGTGCAGACCAAGCAGAAGTTGTCAGAGCTGCGGTCGCGCGCCGGCATTCCATCGGCCAATGATTTTTCGGTACTGAACGCGCGCACGGCGGTGCTGCTGTCGGCGGCTCCACTAGGCAGCGTGGCCGGAATGGAGTACCGCGACGGCGGGCTGAAAGTTAAATTCAAACAAGGGGTGGCCGACAACGCCGGATTGCAGAACACGCTGCGTTCGGCTGCGGTACAGCAGGGCCTGGCCATCCGCTTCGAGCCCGATGGCTCGGCGCGTATTACAGCCGCGGGCGTCTGACATGGAAGCTCTCAGGCTTTTCTGGGCAGAGCGCGCACCGCGCGAGCGCGCCATTTTGCTGGCGGGCGGCCTCGCTGTATTCGCGATACTTGCCTTTCTTCTTTTGGTCGAGCCCGCGTTTAAAGGGATCGGTCGGCTCGAGCGCAGTCTTCCGCAACAGCGAGCGGGCGCCGCCGAGCTGGACGCCTTGCTGTCGGAGGTCAAAACGATGCGAGCGCGACCGCAAGTCGCCTCGGTATCGGCGGGCGACGTGCGAGCCGCGGTTGATGCGTCGCTCGCGCGCGCGGGAATCAAGGCAGCGCGCATCGTGCCGCTGTCCGACGGCGACATGCAGTTGACGTTCAGCGATGTTCCCTACGGCAGCTGGGCGCCGTGGCTGGCGGGCATCGAGCGCGAGCTTGGTGCGCGCGCCACCTCGGTCACCGTCAACGCGCGCGATAAAACTCCCGGCAACGTCGACGTCGAACTTGCGCTGCGACTGGCGCGCAAATAACGAGCGGATGAATGCAATAGGTCATGCGGGTCGTTTACTTCATCGTCGCTGCGCTTTTCATCCTGATCGTTACGGCGCTCATCGTGGCGCCCGCTCAGTGGGCGGCCGGCTACGTACGCTCATCGACCAACGGCCGGGTCGAACTGGCCGAAGCGAGCGGTACTTTGTGGAATGGCTCGGCGATTGTGGTGCTCGCATCGCCCGCCGAAACGGGCGCATCGCGGGCCAGCCTGCCCGAGCGTTTGTCGTGGCGTTTGAGCCCTTGGGCATTGCTGGCCGGACAGGTCGATTTGACGCTGACCCATCCGTCAGCGCTGGCGCAACCGCTGACCATCAACGCACCGCTATTCGGCCGCGCGCTCACCCTCGGTGCAACCGCGGTGCGACTGCCTGCGTCACTGTTGGTCGGCCTTGGCGCGCCATGGAACACGGTGCGGCCGGGCGGGATCCTGTCGGTCTCATGGGATCGTCTGGCGGTCGAACCGGGTCGCTGGCAGGGCCGCTTGAACGGCGAGTGGCAGTACGCGACGAGCGCTTTGACACCGGTGTCGCCGATGGGGCATTACCGCGTACAAACCAACGGCGTCTGGCCGGGAACTCAACTGGAATTACTAACCATTTCAGGTCCCCTTGAGCTGAAGGGCAATGGCACAATCAACGAGGGTGGGCGCTTACGCTTCACCGGACGAGCACAAGCAATCGCCGGCACCGACCCTGGTGTCAAGGCGCAACTGACGGGGCTGATCTCGCTGCTGGGGCGGCGTGACGGCGAGGGATCTCTGTTGAATTTCGGTGGTTGAGATAAATCCAATGGGCACGTCAGGCAGGCGCAGTGTTCTGTTCCGCTCCATCGCGTTGGCATGCGCCACGTTGGTAGCGACGACCTCAATCATTACTCCGGCCGTGGCGCAAACGTCGCGTGCAAAACCCCCTCCGCCGCGGGCAGGTTCGGCACCCGCGCAGCAACCAGCCGCGAGCCGCGAAGATGCGGTGCTGCTTAACTTCGTCAACGCCGATATCGACGCCGTGGTGCGTGCGATCGGGCAGTACACCGGTCGCAACTTCGTGATCGACCCGCGCGTCAAGGGCACACTGTCGTTATCGACCGAGCGTCCGGTGACGCGTCAGCAGGCATACGACCAGCTGCTGACTGCGTTGCGGCTGCAGGGATTTACGATCGTTCAAACCGGCAACGTCGCGCGCGTCGTGCCCGAGGCCGACGCCAAGTTGCAGGGCGGCACGGTGGTCGGGCCACGCGGCGCCGCGCCCAGTGGCGATCAACTGGTGACGCAGGTGTTCCGGCTGCAATACGAGTCGGCCACCGCAATGGTTCCCATTTTGCGGCCGCTGATTGCGCCCAATAACACGATCTCTGCTTACCCGCAGAACAACACTCTGGTCATTACCGATTACGCCGATAACCTACGGCGCATTCAGCGCATCATCGAATCGATCGACACGGCGGCCACCAGCGACGTCGAGATCATCCCGGTCAAGAACGGTCTGGCGCTCGAAATTGCCACCGTCGTCAACCGCGTGCTCGA